>JAJDET010000263.1 GCA_029259655.1 Planctomycetota bacterium | reverse complement strand
CCACCCCGACCTGCTCGTCGCCCGGGGGAACCTCGCCGTCACGATGAAGGTGATGGGCGATGTGGCGGGCGCGCGCGCGCTCCGGGAGGCGGTGCTCGCGGGCTACGAGCGAACGCTACCCCCGGATCACCCCGACCTGCTCCGCGCCCGGAGGAACGTCGCCGACAGCATGCGCTCGATGGGCGATCTGGCCGGCGCGCTAGCGCTCCTGGAGGCGGTGGTCGCGGGTTACGAGCGGTCGTTGCCGGCGGACCACTCCGACCTGCTCCGCGCTCGGATGTACGTCGCCACCACGATGAAGGAGATGGGCGACCTGGCCGGCTCGCGCGTGCTCCTGGAGGCGGCGGTCGCGGGCTACGAGCGGACGCTGCCGGCGGACCACCCCGACTTGCTCGCGGCCCGTGGAGACCTCGCCGCCACGATGCAGGAAATGGGCGAACTGGCCGGCGCGCGCGCGCTCCTGGAGGCCGTGCTCGAGGCGTGCGAGCGGACGCTGCCGCCGGACCACCACTACCTGCTCGCGGCCCGTTCGAGCCTCGCCGGCGCGCTGAAGGAGATGGGCGACATGGCCGGAGCGCGCGCGCTCGAGGAGGAGGTGCTCGCGACGCGCGAGCGGACCGTGCCCGCGGACCACCCCTACGTGCTCGCGGCCCGTTTGAGCCTCGCCACCACGATGAAGCTGATGGGCGACCTGGCCGGAGCGCGCGCTCTCGAGGAGGCGGTGCTCGCGACGCGCGAGAAGACGCTGCCCGAGGACCACCCCGATCTGCTCCGCGCGCGTACGAACGTCGCCAGCAGCATGTATTCCGCGGGGGACGTGGCCGGTGCGCGCGCGCTCCTGGAGGCGGTGCTCGCGGGGTACGAGCGGACGCTGCCGGCGGACCACTACGACGTGCATCTCGCCCGGGTGAACCTCGCCGCCGCGCTCAGCTCGATGGGGGACGAGGTCGGTGCGCGCGCGCTCCGGGAGGCCGCGGTCGCGGGCCTCGAGCGGGTGCGCACCTCGGACCACCCGGATCTGCTCCTCGCCCGTTTCAGTCTCGCCGGCAGCCTGTATTCCGCGGGTGACCTGCCTGGCGCGCGTGCGCTCTACGAGGCGGTTGTCGCGGGCTACGAGCGGACCATGCCGGCGGAAAACCGCGACCTGCTTCTCGCCCGTTCGAACCTCGCCGTCACGGTGCGGGAGATGGGCGATCTCGCGGGTGCACGCGTGCTCGGCTCCGACCTCGCGCAAAGGACGCTTCGGGGTCTCGAGCTCGCGTCCGTTCTCTCCCCCCGAGAAGCGCGAGAGGCCACCCGTGCCCTGAGGTATCGGCATTCCGTCGTTCGTTTCTTACTCAGCGATGCGGAAGACAATGTCACGAAGACGATCCGCTTCGACCTGGCCGAGACGTTGCGGGCCACGTCCATCACGTCGGTCTCGGCGACTCGCGTCGACGAAGCGCGTCGCGGGGAGGTCGCGGCCTTGCGTGCTCGCCTGAGCAACCTCGTCAGCGGCGGACCTTCCGAGAGTCAGTCGTCCGAGTCGTTCGCGGCGGAGGTCTCGAAGCTGACGCTCGAGCGCGACCGGCTCGAGCGGGAGATTCGCCGTGAGCTCGCGTCTCAGGGCATCGTCGCAGGAGCCATTCGAGCCGAGGAGGTCGCGGACACGCTTGGCGAGGGGGAGGCCGCCGTGGGGTTCGTGCGGCACGTGAAGCGGGTCATTGATCCACGCACGTCGAGAATGCGCCCGGCCGGTCCCGTGCTGGCCGCACACGTCCTGATGCCGGACGGCTCGCTCACCGAGCTCCAGCTGGGAGATGCGGACGAGCTCGCCGAGCTCGCGCGCACCTGGCGGGCCAGCCTCGGGAGGCCGATCTCGAGTCGGGGATTCGCGAGAGCAGACGAGCGCGAGGCGACCGGCTCTCTGGATGAGACGGGGCAGCTTCTGCGCGAGTCAGTACTCGACGCCGTGCTCGCGGCCGTCGGAGACGCAACGACCCTGCACGTGTGTCTGGACGACTTCCTGCACGCCGTCCCGATCGGCGCGCTGCCACTCGCTGCAGGGGGAGACCACGAGAGGGTCGTCCGGGACCGCTACACGATCGTGAACGAGATGTCGTTCGTCCGGCTGCTGTCCGGGCGACGGCCCACGAGATCGAAGCCCGGTCTGCTGGCGGTCGGAGACGTGGCGTTCGGTAGCGGAACCGCAAACGTGTTTCCGGGGACCGTCTCGGCTTCGGCCGCGGCGACCCGAGACGGCGGAACGCGCAGCGGCGCCGTTTCCGGCTTCGTGCCGCTCCCGGAGACGCGCGGGGAGGTCGGGTTCGCGGCTGCGCTCTTCGAGCGCGAGCTCGCGCAGGAGCCGGTCCTGCTCTCGAAGGGGGCCGCGACCAAGGCCGCCTTCCACGAGCACGCGCCGGGCAAGCGCTTCCTGCACGTCGCGACGCACGGCTGGTTCGCGCCGGAGACGATCCCGTCGACGCTGGACGCGCAGCCGGAAGCCGACGCGCTGTGGTCGCGTCTCGGAGCGAAGGAGGCCGTCACCGGCCTCTCCCCGATGACCCTCTGCGGCCTCGCCTTCGCCGGTGCCAACCACGGCCGCGACTCCCTCGGCCGCGTGCCCGGCATCCTGACCGCCGAGGAGCTCGCCGGCATCGACCTCAGCTCCTGCGAGCTCGCGGTCCTCTCCGCCTGCGAGACGAACGTCGGCATCCGCCGCGCGGGGCAGGGCATCCAGTCGCTGCAGACCGCGCTTCACGCAGCCGGCGCGCGCACGGCGATCACGTCACTCTGGAAGGTCGACGACGCCGCGACGCGCAAGCTGATGGAGCGCTTCTACACCTATCTATGGGTCGAGGAGCTGGGCAAGGCCGACGCGCTGTGGAAGGCGAAGTGCGACCTGCGCGCGGAGGGGCACCCGGTGCGGGACTGGGCGGCGTGGGTGCTGAGTGGGGAGCCCGACTAGAATCAGATCGCGCTGCGTGCGACGTGGCGGGGACTGGAAACGGAGCTACGGATCACCCTAAACGGGCACGGCGGGGGAAACCCCGGACACAGACAAGGGTGCTCCTACCCGGCCACCGCGCCAGTCCTCGACCCTACCGCGATGGCTTAGATGGATCCACCGAGACCGAAGTGGATTGGAAGCCCTACGCAGATGATTAAAACAAGCCAAAGAAGCATCCCAGAAGCAACACAAGCGAGGGAGAGGAGGAAGCGCTTGGCACCTGTAAACCCCTTGCATCCTATCCATCCAACAACGAAGAGAAAGACGGGAAGCGTACAGCCAAGGAGAAGGTCGGCGAACTCATAGATGGTGTCAGATATGCCTGCACGCAATCGCAACACGTCAAGGAGAATCCAAGCGAAAAGATAGATCACATCTGCGAGCAGGCCCCAGACAACAATAAACCTGAGGCAAGCCTTACCCTTCATTGCTCCAAGGCTCCTAGGAGCGGCTCGTATCGACTTAGACACAAATTCTGTCAGGGAGCCATGCGCCGCATCCAGATTGAGATCCGTCCGCTATCGGCCGGATGCATGCCGAAGAAGCTAGGCCAAGAAGAGTGCGAAGTAGAAGAAGACCGCGAGAAATGCCCCAAGGATGACCAACGGCGCGTCCAGGAAGATGGTCCGTAGCTGCCTTAGGTCATCCTCGTTCTCGGGATGAGAGCCTTGGTTGTAGGGAGGTGCTCCCCGTTGCACGCGATCGAGTTCACGGCGAGTGAACTTCGCCATTCTGTAGGCCCACCGGCTCACGATTCATGTATCGAGCAAGGCGGGCACCGGGCTTGAGCCTTGCATCCTCTGCACCCGTTGGCGACCTAACTCATGGAAGCCGTGCTCGCGCCCGCTACGTCTAACCCTCCAACCCCAAGGAGGCCCCATGCGCCGCATCCAGATCGAGATCCACCCTTGGGGTGGTCTTCGGTCCGGGGACTAACGTCCTGCTAAAACATGCAAACGCGGCGAAAGGGCCCGCAGAGGCGAGGTTCTTCGGTATGGGCTACCTTGTGGACGCCTGACGTCGCGCGAGGCTACGCTGCTTCCGCCGACCTCAGGGGGGAGATCATGCGCCGCATCCAGATTGAAGTTCGCCAGCGACAATGGAAGTGACCCTCGAGTTCGAGGTGGTCGCATCGGCTGGCGACGAAGAGAACGCGCGGGTGTTCTACGCACGGAGAACCGTGGAGATCCCAGGACTGCCTGAGCGCGGGAATCTCTTTCGCCTTCCAGGTGGCGTACAAGCTGCTTGCCACAACGTGTTCTTCACCTACGTTGGTGAGGGCCGATACGACATCGAGGTCGGACTTGGTTCGGTTGCGTGCGATGACTTCGACAGCTTCTACCGGGCGCTCCGAGATGACGGGTTCGACCTTACCGAGCGTAGTCCCCTGGAGTGAGGACAAGCCTCCCCTACCTCCCCTCCCCGCTCAGCACGAACGCGCCCCAGGGGGCGTCAGAACCCGGACCAGGGACCGGAACCCGAGAACGGCTCGTTCTCCTTGGTGGCCGTGGGATCGTGATCCATGACCTGCTTCCCAGCCTTGCGCATGGAGCGTCTTGCGGACTGGACGAGGACTACTGCGATGACAAGCAGCAGGCCTGATGCGAGCAGGACCTCGGTCGTCGGCATGTTCGCCATCCTACCTCCCCTCCCCGCTCAGCACGAACGCGCCCCAGGGGGGGAGCGGGTCGCCGTGCTCGATGGAGTCCGATGGCCGGGGCCTGCTTCTATGGGTTCCTTCTTCTCGCAGTTTGCACTCCAGCAAGCAGCTTCGGAACAGGGGAGAACTCGGTGAAGAACTCGCGTAGGCTTGAGGACCTTACGACCGCGATTGTCCTGCGGAACTCGTTGTCTAGCATCGGCGCGAGCCCATGGAGTCCGGTAGCAACCGGAGATGCGCCGCCTTGTAGGTCTGGCGATGCGTTGTGCGAATGAAACACGAAGCTCTCTGGTTGAGGGTCGAGTGAGGATTTGTCAACAGAGCCGTCTTCGATACTGACTGCCGTTGGGTCGATCTCTCCCGAGTAGACAGCGGCAGTTGTGACGATCACGGGAATGAACACCGCCTTCTCGGTTGGGAAATGGCGTTGTCGTTGGCATTCTCCAAGGAGTTGGGAAAGGCCGTAAACTCCACGCAGGACCTGTTCGACAGCCTTGGCAAGAGCCCCACGTCCTTCCGTGCAGTCGTCTCCCCTTGTGTTGGGAGTCTTGAGTTCTGCGGCGTGGTCAAGAGATTGTCGCTCTCCGCAGAGCACGCCAAATGGAACGCGCTGGGCGTTATGGGGCCAGTCGCTCTTTTGTAGTCCCTCGGCGATGAATGTGTAGCCGCTCTCCCCGTGGCGCGTGTACGGGGTCTTCAAGAACACCCAGCTTGCGTAGGCGGGATTGCTTCTCTTGCATTCCACTACAAGGTAGAACGTGATGTCGTCAGCTTGGTGCGTAAGGACGAAGTCGATGTGTGTGCCAACGACGGGCTGCTCGGCGACCTCGAAGGACCATTGCCGACCCACACCCTCTTCGAACAGGCGCTCCGTCGCTTGAAGGACACGGTATTGAAAGGCGTGCCCATGCGTATCCAAGTGGTGGTGAAGCGCGGGCGTGAGCGCGGAGTTCGCACCCTTGGTGTCCGCTGCGGCGTTCGTCTCGTTCTTGGGCTTCATCGTCATGCAGGCTTTCTGGACATGCGAAATCGTCTGTCAGCGCCGCACGAAGGGGTGACTAAAGTGGCACACGCCCGGCGCGCCTACGTTGCCGCATTCCCTCTCCTGGCCCTAACTCCCCAACACGGGCGAGCTTGCGTGGAGCGGGCGAAGGGACTCGAACCCTCGACATTCAGCTTGGGAAGCGGGCACTCGTGGAAGGGCATAGGTGGACATTGAGGGACGTGCGCCAGGCAAGCTTGGCGAAGGAGGAGCCATGACCTGATCCATGGAAGAAACCTTCGAGAGGGATCCCGCGGGTGGAAACCCCGCCCGGCCAAGGCTGGCCACCAGCCGGAAGCGAGTCTTGCGTGGTCCGGGGGTGACCCCGGCTGCGAAGCGTAGACAGCGAGCACACAGGCCGTGCTATTGAGCCCTGAAAGATGCAAACGCGGAGGCCGACGCCTTGTCCTCACCGGAAGGCAACACCCCTGGTCCGTGACTGGCCTGGACCTGGGGCTCCGCCGGGGTCTGGGAACGCGGCATGTGCGCATGAGGATCCCCCAGGAACCTGGGAGGCCCTGTCTTCTCCACGCAACAACACCCGGCCGGGGTCCGGGCGAACCAACTCCAGCTCGCGAGGCGGCGTGTTCCCCACCTCGACGGGATCGAACCAGGAGCACAGCGTGGTACCGCCGAGCGAACGAGCACGGAAGCGAGGCGGAATGGAAGGCAGGGAGTCGGAGCTCCTCGTAGTACCGACGAAGCCGGGGAACCTGCTCCAAGGGACCCGGTGGAGGGAAGGGGGAGCCGGATCGAGGAACCCGAGGAGGGAACGATGACGGGAACACCGAGTCCCACCACCATCTCAACGCGACTCCAACGGATAGCGGCGCTGGCCCGGGAGATCCCTGGACCGCTGAACAATCTGGCCCACCACATCGATGTCGAGTGGCTCCAAGAAGCGCATCGCAAGACGCGCAAGGACGGTGCCCCCGGGGTGGATGGACAGACCGCGGAGGAGTACGGGCGCAATCTCGAGGAGAACCTCGAGCGCCTGCTCGATCGCGCGAAGTCCGGCACCTACAAGGCTCCGCCCGTGCGGAGGGTGGAGATTCCGAGACCGGGCAAGCCCAACGAGGCACGTCCCATCGGGATCCCCACCTTCGAGGACAAGATCCTCCAGCGTGCGGTCGCCATGGCGCTCGAAGCTGTCTACGAACAGGACTTCTTGGACTGCTCGTGGGGCTTTCGGCCCGGACGATCGGCTCACGGAGCCATCGATGCCATCTGGCATCGCGCGATGAAGATGCATGGGGGCTGGATTGTGGAAATCGACTTCCGGCGTTTCTTCGACACGCTGGATCACGTGCGGTTGCGGGAAATTCTGGGTCGACGGATACGTGACGGAGTGCTGCTCCGATTGATGGGCAAGTGGCTGAATGCGGGGGTCCTGGACGGAGACCAGGTCTTCCACCCGCACACCGGCACGCCCCAGGGGGGAGTGATCTCGCCGCTCCTGGCGAACATCTACCTGCACGAAGTGCTCGACGAGTGGTTTGCGCAACGCGTACGGCCTCGGCTGAAGGGCCAGGCCGCCCTGACACGCTACGCAGACGACGCCGTCTTCATCTTCGAGCGGGAGGAAGACGCCCGGCGCGTACTGAGTGCTCTCCCCGGACGGGTGGCCGAGTACGGGTTGGACCTGCACCCGGACAAGACCCGCCTGGTCGAATTCCGGCCCGGCCCCAAGCACCGAGACCACGATGGGGGAGACCCGCCCAGGAGCTTCGACTTCCTGGGCTTCACCCACTACTGGTGTCGGTCGCGCAAGGGTCGCTGGGTGATCCGGCAGAAGACGGCACAGGATCGCTTCAGTCGTGCGGTGCGCGCTGCCAACGAATGGTGTCGACGCAACCGCCATCACTCTATCGAGGAGCAGCACCGCCAATTGTGCTGGAAGCTCCGAGGGCACTTCTCGTACTACGGGATCACCGGGAACTCCCGGGCTCTGGTCCGCTTCCATCAGGCGGTGCACAAGACCTGGCGCAAGTGGCTCAACCGGCGGTCTCAACGCCGGACGATGACGTGGGAGCGATTCGCGCATGTGCTCGAACGCTTCCCGCTGCCACCGCCGCGCCCCGTGCACTCCATCTACGCGTAGCGAAACCCTGATCCGAGGAGCCGGATGCGCTAATCCCGCACGTCCGGATCTGAGGGGGGCGGGGGAGAGTGATCTCCCTCGCCTACCCGACGGAGTTCCTGGCAGTAAACGACAACGGGGGCTTCGAGGGCGGCCGGGCGGCCCCCTATATTGAGGAAGGGGCCCGGCCTCCTGGTCCTTCTGGAGGGGGTCCCAGGCCGACCCCGACCCAGGGCATAGAATGGCCCAGGACGCCCGCCATGCTCGCCACGATCGCCCTGCTGCTGCTCGCCTGGCAGGAGCCCCCTGTCTCGGGGCATGAGGTCGGCGTCGTCGACGACGACCACGACCAGACCCTTGCGGAGGCGCGGGCCGCGCTCGAGCGCGCGATGTCCGCGCAGGAGGCGGGCGACCCTGCGACGGCGCGCAGGGAGGCCGAATACGTCGTCGAGCTGCTGGCTCCGCTGCCGCTCGGCGAGGGGCAGGACGAGACGGCGGGGCTCCTGTGGCTCGTGGGCGACACCGCCTATTCGATGCGGGACTTCGCTGTCGCGCGCGAAGCCCTGGGCCGCGTGATGGAACACCACGAGCAGGAGTTCCCCGAGAACGAGCCAAGGAGGTTCGACGCGCGCTCCCGCCTGGCACGAGTGTTCCGGCAGACTGGCGACCTCGCCGGTGCACGCGCGCACCAGGAGATCGTGGTCGCAGCTCGCGAGAGGACGCTGCCGGAGGACCACCCCAAGCTGCTCTTCTCCCGTGCGGACCTCGCCTTCACGATGCAGGCGATGGGCGACTACGCCGACGCCCGCGCGCTCCTAGAGGTGGTGGTCGCAACGCGCGAGCGGACGCTTCCAGAGGACCACCGGCTCCTGCTCCAGGCCCGTGGCAGTCTCGCCGAGGTCATGCGGGGAATGGGAGATCTCGCCGGGGCCCGTGCGCTCCTGGAGACCGTGGTCGAGGCTCGCGAACGGACGCTTCCACAGGATCACCCCGACCTGGCCTATTCTCGCGATCACCTCGCCTCCACGATGAGGGCGATGGGCGACCTGGCCGGTGCGCTGACGGTGCAGCAGGCCGTGCTCGCGGATCGCGAACGAACGCTGGTCGAGGACCATCCCAACCTGCTGGAGGCGCGGGCGAACCTGGCCGACACGAAGCGGCAGATGGGGGATCTTGCGGGTGCGTGCGCGCTCCAGGAAACCGTCCTCGCGGCCCTCGAGCGAACGCAGGCCGCAGACCATCCCGATCTGATCCAGGCCCGTCACGAACTCGCGGTCACACTCTCGGCGATGGGCGACTTGGCCGGTGCGCTGACGCTGCAGCAGGCCGTGCTCGCGGATCGCGAACGAACGCTGG
>JAJDET010000262.1 GCA_029259655.1 Planctomycetota bacterium | reverse complement strand
GCACCGTGCGCATCAGGCTCGCCCAGAGGTTGGACTTCGCGTAGGTCCAGGCGTCGAAGCGCACGGTGTAGAGGTGGCCGACGTAGGGGAACGCGTTGTCGGCGTCGCCGGCTCCGACGCCTCCGGCCTCTCCGAGTCTCCACGTGCGGATGTCGCGCAGTCGCTCCTCCAGTAGATGGAGCACGAAGGACTTCCCCCACCCCCACCCGCCGAGAATGCCGACGACGAGCGGCGGCTGGGCGTCCTTGAGCGCGATGCCCTCGGCGAGCGCCTGGACCTCTCCCTCGATGCCGAGCAGGTCGGGGCCGCCGGGGAGGTCGTTGGCGAAGGGCTGGGGGCGGAAGCCGCCGCGATCGGTCGCTTGCTCCTGCAGCGGTTCCTCGACCTCCGACTCGATCGCTTCCTCGGCGGCAGCGTGCTGCGCAGGTTCCTGGGCAACGTTGTGCTCTCCCCCGATGTCTTCTCTCAGCTCCAGCACGACCTTGAAGATCGCGTCCGACAGCTCGCCCAGATCGTTGACGATGACGTGACCGCGACTCGCCTCTCGCAGGGCTTCGCGGTAGCGGGTCGTGCCGGGCTCGGGCATCCCCCGCGCGGGTTGCGGAACGATCACCGCTCGAACCGGAGTGTGCGACACGACGCCGGTGTCCACCTCGAGCCAGCCGGCGCTCCGCTGGTCGTAGCCGCCCTCCGATTTCGTGGGGACCCAACCCTCGTCCTCGAACGAGAGCGCGAGGATCGCGTCCGCCGAGCTCGCCGAGCTCAGGCGCATGGCCATGGTCATGTCGATCGGTTCCGGGACGACCTCGTCCGCGAACCGGACCTCGAAACCGGCATGCTCCGCGGCCTCCACGATCGCCTTCCTGGCAACGGGAATCGGAAACTGCGGCGGGAAGCCCGCGGACTGCTCGCCCTTCTGAAGGGGTCGCCCCTCCATCGTCGCGACGTGAAGAACGGGTCTACTCTGCTGCATGGCTCCTCCCTCCTCTCCGGGCCGAGACTAGCTCAGCCGGCGCATTCGCGTCGAGGGCGGGGCTGAAGCGCCCGCCCGGCTCGGGTAGGATCGCCGACGCGCCGATAAGGGCCAGGGAATGCAGGACTCGCACGACACCGGATCGCCTCCCGCCGCGATCGTCGAGCTCGAGGGTGAGCTCCTCGGCGGCCGCTTGCAGATCGTCAAGCGTCTCGGGCGCGGCGCCTTCGGTCCGACCTTCGCCGCGCGCGACACCGAGATCGGGCGCTTGGTGCTGGCGAAGCTCGTCGCGGCCGAGGGCGAGTACGACCACCGCGCGCGCCTGATGCGGGGCTACACCGAGCTCCGCAAGCTCGACCACCCGAACATCGCGCGCGTCCTCGACATCCAGGAGAGCGAGGGCTTCGTCATCGTTCTGACGGAGTTCATCGACGGCTGCAGCCTGGCCGAGATCCCGACCCGCACGATCGGGGAGTACCACTCGCTCCGGATCTTCCTCGAGATCGCGCGCGCGATGCGCCAAGCGCACGAGACGGGACTCGCGCACCGCGACATCAAGCCGACCAACGTGCTGGTCGAGCGAATCACGGGTCGCGCCTACCTGACCGACTTCGGCACGGCGAAGCGCCTCGACGAGGAGGACGACGACCCGATCACCAAGGAGTGGACGTTCATCGGGACCCCGCAGTTCTCCGCGCCCGAGGTGATCCGCGGGCTGCGCTGGGAAGGACAGGACCCGGGCGTCGCTGCCGACATCTACTCCTACGGTGCGATGCTCTACAGCTTCCTGTCGGGCAAGGCGCCGTTCCAGGGGAACGACCCGCTCTCGATCCTGCACCAGGTGATGGAGGGCAGTCGCGACCTGGCGAAGAACGACGCGAGTATCTCGAAGCACGTGCCCGGCGAGGTGCGCGCGCTGATCGACAGCGCAATGAGCATCGAGGCCGGCGAGCGCCCGGCGAGCATGGCGGAGATCGCGGAGAAGCTGGAGCAGGCGACGCGCAGCCTCCCTGCGACTACCTGGGACTCCTCGTGGATCGCGCCGGGAGCCCCGGTGATGGACGTCGCGCTGACGACCATCGTCGACACGATCCCGCGCCTGCCGGAGATAGTGAGCAGGCCGACCGATGCCGTCGCTGCGCCGGCGGCCGCGCGCGGATTCGAGAGCGTGGAGCGATCGCTCGAGCACCACGTCGGGAACCTGCAGGCGGAGTACGACGACGCGCGCAAGGAGCTGCGGACGGCCCACGTCCTGTGGACCGTCTGCGTCTCGACCGGCTTCGCCGTGATCGTCCTGGGCGTCGTGCTCCTGCTCGCGGGCCAGACGGCGGCCGGCGCCATCTCCGCCGCATCGTCCGCGATCGTCTACTTCATCCAGAAGACGATCGCCAAGCACGAGCGGGACCTGAAGAGCGACGCGACCGCGAAGCGGAAGCACGTCGAGGCCGGCGCGCACTGGCTGCGGATCATGCAGGCGATCGAGGTCATCGAGGACGCCGCGCACCGCGAGGAGCGCAAGGCGAAGTTGATCGACGTCCTGATCGATCAGCTCGGAGAGCTGCCGGTGCGCCCGTAGGGCGAGATCGCTTCTTCGCGGAAACGGCCGGAGCGGAGGCGCCAGGAGCGCACGTCCGAGACGCCGCCGGGCGCGACGGAGAGGATCACGTAGGACCAGCCCGCGTGAGCCGCGGCGCGGTCCGTCTCCGAAGGGACGGCCTGGTGGTCGGGATGCGAGTGCCAGACGCCGACGACGTCGAGCCCCTCGGCGCGTGCGGCGAGCTCGGTCTGCATGTGATCGGCGGGATCGAGCTCGTAGCGCTCGTGTGCACGCTCCCGGTTCAGGTTCCCGGCCCGGACTGCGCGAACGACCTCGACACCGGCCCCGTCGACACGGCCGACGAGCAGACCGCAGGCCTCGTGCGGATACGCGTCCCGCACCCACGCTCCGAGCCGCGCGAGGATCGGATCGGGCAGCAGCAGCTCCTGCGACGTGGAATCGAGCACGGCTGGATCCTAACGCGAGTACCATCGCCCGCGAGCGATCCGGAGCGCTCACCCGATGAGCTGGAAACGGATCTTTTCGCGAGGAGCGGAAGCGGGCGACGAGCCCGCACCCGAAGAGGACCCCCTGGAGCAGGCGCGGCGCGTGCTCTTCGCGTACCACCGCGCGACCAAGCACGACGTCCAGCGCTACGCGCGCGGGCCGTTCGAGCTCGACTGGGCGACGCAGCCCGATCCGTTCCGGCGCTGGGACGGCGCGGAGTCGATCCCCCTCGCCCATCCCGCGGTCGGCCCCGAGCCGCGCTACGAGGAGGTCTTCGTCGAGGGGACGCTCACGCCCCGGCCGCTCGATCGCGCGCTCGTCTCGCAGCTCTTCTACGACAGCCTGGCGCTCTCGGCCTGGAAGCGACACGGCGAGGCGCGCTGGGCGCTGCGCGTCAATCCGTCGAGCGGCAACCTGCACCCGACGGAGGGCTACCTCGTCGCACCCGCGATCGCCGGGCTCTCCGAGACTCCGCTCGTCGCACACTACACGCCCGAGTCCCACGCACTCGAAGTGCGTGCGCGACCCGGACGGGAGCTCTGGGAGAGCCTGAGCGCGGACCTTCCGCCGGGGAGCGTGCTGGTCGGCCTGAGCTCGGTCCACTGGCGCGAGGCGTGGAAGTACGGCGAGCGCGCCTATCGCTACTGCAACCACGACGCCGGTCACGCGATCGCGTGCGTGACGCTCGCGGCGGCGGGCATGGGGTGGAAAGCGACGATGCTCGACGGGCTCGGGAGCGAGGAGGTCGCGTGCCTCCTGGGACTCGGCGACACCGCGCCGCCGGAGGCGGAAGAACCCGACTGCGTGCTCGCCGTGCATCCGCAGGGGACGACCTGCGCCGCAGAGCGGCTCGACGCCGAGCTCGTCGGCGCCTTCGCCGAACTCGCCTGGAGCGGCACGCCGAACGAGCTCAGCCCGGACCACGAGGACTGGGAGGTGATCGATCTCGCCGCCGACGCCGCGCACAAGCCGATCCATGCGCCGGCATGCGCGAAGTTCGAGCCGAGCCGGCCGCCGCTCGAGATCGGAGACGAGCCGATCCCCTTCCGCAAGATCGTGCGGCAGCGGCGCAGCGCCGTCGCCATGGACGGCACGAGCGGGCTCGCGTCGGACGCCTTCTATCAGACGCTGCGGCGCACGTTGCCGGGTCGTGGCGAGCTGCCCTTCTCCGCGTTGCCGTGGGCGCCGCGCATCCACCTCGCGCTCTTCGTCCACCGGGTCGCGGACCTCGAGCCCGGACTCTACGTGCTCGTCCGCAACCCGTCCGACGAGCCCGCGCTGCGCGGCGCGTTCCGCGACGAGTTCTCGTGGGAGCGCCCGCCCGGATGTCCCGACGAGCTCCCGCTCTTCGCGCTCCACCACGGGGACGTACGCGGTCTGGCGGCGCGCATCTCGTGCAACCAGGACATCGCCGCGGACGGTTGCTTCAGCCTGGGAATGATCGCGCGCTTCGCGTCCTCACTGGAGGAGGACGGCCCGTGGATGTACCCGCGCCTCTTCTGGGAGAGCGGCGTCGTGGGACAGGTGCTGTACCTCGAAGCCGAGGCCCTCGGCATCGCCTCGACGGGCATCGGCTGCTTCTTCGACGATTCGATGCACGGAGTGCTCGGCGTCACCGATCACTCCTGGCAGAGCCTCTACCACTTCACGACGGGCGGCGCGGTGGAGGACGTTCGCGTCCAGAGCGACCCGGCGTACCCGAACGAGACGGCGTGAGCCCGCTCGACACCGCTCACTGATCCGGAGCGTCGATCTCCAGCTCCACGAGCTCGGCCGCGTCGAAGCTCTGCATTCCGCCAGCCGGTCGGCCGACCAGAAAGACCGGACCCTCGGCGCGGGCGAGCTCCAGATCGGCTAGCTCCGGGCGGTCCGCCAGCCGCGCCGGATCGCGCTCGAACACGACGAGATAGTCGCCGCGGTCGAGGAGCCAGTCCTCTCCTGCTTCCGGAATGCCGAAGAACGCGATCGCGCCGCTCGAATCGATTCGCACCAGGAACGTGGTCGCCTCGAGGCCGCGCCGCGTCATCTCGATCCACTGACCGGCGAGCCGGACGCGCTCGTTCGGGCCGTCCAGGACGATCCTGCCGGGGATCGCCCGGTCGTCCATCAACAGGTCCAGGAGATCGAAGGTGGCGAGCTCTTCCCGCGTGATTCCCTCCTGATGGACGAAGCCCTGGGGATGGGAGAGCAGCGATTGCCCCATGGGAAAGTCGCCGAAGCCCTCGAAGCCCGCCGCCTCGAGCAGGGTCGGCGCGACGTCGAAGTGCGTGCCCGGCTTGTCGATCCGCTCGGGCTCGATCCACGGCGCGAGCAGCGCGAAGGTCAGCCTGCGATCCTGCGCCTTCTCCTTGAGCAGCGGCGTCACGTCGACCCGCATGCTCAGGTGATCGGACATGAGAACGACGAGCGTGTCGTCCGGATCGCGATCGAAGACGTCGCGCACGAACTCCGTGACCAGCTTCGACGTGCAGTGGATCGCGGCCCGGATCGAGCCGGAGAGCTCCTCGGGCGGATCGCAGCTCCGCGAGACGTACCCCGTGGGAGGATGCGTATCGAGCGTCAGCATCGAGAGCAGGAAGGGACGGCCCTCGGCGTAGAGATCGTCGAGCTCCTCGCGCGCGAGGTCGAACAGCGTGTCGTCGTAGAGCCCCCACCCGCTGAGGTAGTCCGGATCGACTCGACCCTCGAGCTCCTCGCGTCCGAGCACTTCGCTGAACCCGCTCCCGCGCAGGAACTCCGACTTGCCCCCGAAGTCCCCGTTCGCCCCGCCCATGTAGACGGTGTGGTAGCCGGCTTCCGACAGGAGCTGCGCGAGACACCCGCCGCCGGTGAGCTCGGGGTCGATGCTGGAGAGGAGCTGGTTTCCGTGGACCCTCGAGCGGAGCGGGAGGCCGCACTGGCTCGAGAAGATCCCCGCCATCGTGAAGCCCGTGCCGATGGCCTTGCGCATGTCGACGAAGTTCTTCCCCTCCGCCATCAGCTCGCGCAGCTCCGGGGCCAGGTCGTGGCCGAAGAGCTCCGGGTCGAGGAACAGGCTCTCGAAACCCTCCATGTAGATCAGGACGATGTTCCGGGGACGCCCCGCGCCGGAAGATCGCGGCGTCTGCGTCCCGCGCTCGCGAACGAGCTCCGTCAGCTCTTCCGATCCGCTGCCCATTCGCGCGGACGCGACCGCATGAGCGACGAGCGAGGTCACGGGCGGCGACACCAGGACGAGAACGCCGGCGATCGCGACGAGAACGCGCGGCCGAGCTCTTCGGTGCCCGCGCACGGCCGCAGTCAGGAAGACCTGGCCGGCCAGAATCGCGAGCAGGGTCCACGCAGCCGCCGGGAACTCCCGGAACATGATCGAGGCCGTGGGGCCGTCGAGGTGGAAGAAGAACTGCTGGTTGAAGCCGGTGCCCTGGGTGTCGATCGAGATCGAGTAGAGCAGGCTGGTGACGCCGAGCAAGCAAGCGAAGACCACCTTCAAGGCGGTGACCGCGACTCCACCGCGCGGGCCCAACCCCAGCACGAGGAACGTGGGCGCCAGGCTGGCCAGCCACCAGCGCGGGTGGAGCTCACCGGTGCGGAACAGGACGAGGGCGGGCAGGGCGAGCCACGCCGCGGTGAGCAGAGCGATGGGGAGGAATCGCCGAACGAGCGAGCTCGACTGCATGGAGCGTCAGGTGAGAAGGCGCACGAAGAACCATGTCGTGCCGCCGACGAGACTGAGCACCATGATCCAGCAGCCGATCGAGAACCACGGCGGAGCCGCCTTGGTCAGGGACGTGCCGACCTGGTCTTCGCTCTCGCCGCCGGGATTCGGGTCCGATGTCTCGGTGGTCATGCGGTCCTCGTGCTCCGAGCATACCCGCTTCGGACCCCCTGCTATCATCCCGTCGATGCCCCGGCCGTTTCTGGATGCCGTTCGGCTGTTCGCTCTCCTCGCCGGCCTGTGCGCCTGCAGCCCGGGCGAGGAAACGCGCCCCGACGTGATCCTCATCGTGGTGGACACGCTGCGCGCCGACCACCTGAGCCACTACGGGTACGATCACCCGACCGCCGCCCCGCTCGACGGGTTCGCAGAGGTCTCGACACGCTTCGAGCGCTGCCACGCGCCCGCTCCGTGGACGGTCCCCAGCGTGGCGAGCCTTCTCTCCGGCCTCTTCACGGCGCGCCACGGCATGAACACCGGGGGCTCGAAGTTCGGCGAGGACGCGCTGCTCCTCCCCGAGGTCCTGCAGCAGCACGGCTGGAGCACGGGAGGCTTCTCGGCCAACCCCCACATCTCGGAACCGACCCGGTTCGACCAGGGCTTCGATCACTTCGAGGGCTTCGCGGGCAAGGCGCTGGCCTATCCGGACATCACGGAGATGGTCGCGGGCGCCAAGGAGTGGCTCGACGGCGTGAACCGGCCGTTCTTCCTCTATCTCCAGCCGATGAACGTGCACGGGCCCTACCGGGTCCCCGACGATCGGCGGTCGGAGCTCCTGGGGCGGCCGCCGGGCGAGGAGTTTCGCTACCTCGGCGAGCCGATGAACGGAATCCTCAAGGGCAAGGTCGAGCAGCGGGCGGACGTCAGTCCCGAGTACGTCCGGAGCCTCACGGAGCAGTACGACGCCGCCGTCCGCTACACGATGGACGTCCTGGCGGAGCTCTTCGACGAGCTCCGCCGTCGCGGGGTGTTCGACAGCTCGCTGATCGTCCTGACGTCCGATCACGGGGAGGAGCTCTTCGACCACGGCGGCTTCAGCCACGGCTACAGCCTGCACGAGGAAGTCCTGCACGTGCCGCTGTACGTCAAGCTGCCGTTCCAGACCAAGGGCGCCACGGTCGCGGAGTCCGTCGGGCTGACGGACGTGTTCCCGACGCTGCTGGACGTCCTGGACCTGGACGTCGACGTGCCGCTCGACGGCCGCTCGCTGCTCCCTCACCTGACCGGCTCGCGAGGGGCGGCTCCGTCGCCGCGGCTGCACGAGACGGCCTGGCGAAAGCGCTGCATCGCGCGCTCGATCGTCGAAGACGGCTACAAGCTGATCGTCGTCGACGCGAACTACGAGGGAAGACGCGACGTCGAGTGGCTGTTCGAGCTCGATCGCGATCCCGACGAGGCGGAGGACCTGTCCGAGGCCCGGCCCGAGGTCGCCGCGCGTTTGAGGCGCAGCCTGACGGAGCGTTTCGACGCCTTTTCGGCGCAAGCGTCGAGCGTCCCGGAGAACGTGATCGAGGAGCTCGATCGGGAGCGCCTCGAGGCACTCGGCTACAGCGGCGACGACTGACTCAGCTCCCGGGCGTGCTCCAGCTAGGGCACCAGCCGGCGGACCTCGATCCAGCCATGCTCCAGGTGCGGGCAGCCCTCGGCCAGGAGCGCGGCAGCGGCCAGGTCGGGGGCGCGCACCACGAAGTAGCCCCCTACGTGCTCGCCCTCGGACCCGGTTCGGATCCTCTCGACGCCTCCGGCGCTCGGCCGCATCCGGAGCGCATTCTCGTCGAGCTCGGACCCGTCCACGAAGGCCGATCCGAGACTGCGCGCCCACTCACCGTACTCGCGCGCGACTTCGAGGCTCGCGTCCTCCTCGAGTGCGGCCGTCTCGCTCTGGTGCAGCAAGAGCATGAACGTCTCGCCCGTCGGGATCGGACCGTCCGCACGCGGGAAGGGCAGCGTGCGGCCGAGCGCAATGCACGCAACGCTCGCCGCGATCAGCCAGAGGACCGAGACCTGGCGCTGCCAAGGGCGGGGCGCGGCGCGCAGGAGCCGGCGCTCACGCAGGGTCTCGAGCGAGCGCGCCTCGAGGGTTGCGGGCGGTGGCGCGGTCTCGCGCAAGCTCGCGAGGAGCCGGCGTTCTTCGGACGTCAGCTCGGAGTCGGGTTCGTTCATGACAGCTCTCCGGATCGCCGCAACCTGGGTTCGAGCATCGCCCGCAAGCGACGACGCGCTCGTGTCAGCTGGCTCTTCGAGGTGCCTGGACTGATCCCCAGCATGTCCGCCACCTGCGCATGGGTGTGCCCCTCGACATCGTGCAGGACGAGCGCTTCGCGGTAGCCGAGGGGAAGCTTCGCGATGGCCTTCTCGAGCACGTCGAGCGGGACCTCGCCGAACGCGGCATCCGACCCTTCGTCCGGATCGGCCGCGGGGAGCGAGCCCTGCCGTTCCACGTCCAGCTGCCGCTCACGCTCGGTGGAGCGGCGGCGCTCGCGGAGGCAGTTGATCGCGATGCCGTGCAGCCAGACCACGAAGGTCGACTGCCAGCCGAACCCCTGCACGCCCGCGAGCGCGCGCGTCCACGCCTCCTGCACCACCTCGTCCGCTTCGGCTTCTCGTCCGCCTGCCATCCGCAGGACCGCGCGGTACAGACGCGGCGTGTGGCGTCGATAGAGCGGCAAGAAGGACGCGTCCGTGCGGGCGGAAAGGTACGCGGCGACCAGCCTGCGATCGTCGTCAGGGCTGTCGATCAAGCCGGATCTCCTCCATCCAGGACTCCGCTCCGTCCTGGAACCAGGTCCAGCGCGTGCGGTAGGAGCCGTCCTCGCCGAAGTGGATCACCGCCTTGTCCATGTGACCCTGGTCGCGCGACGCGAGCCCGGTTCCGTCCCGGTACGTGAAGGTCAGCTCGCTGGCGTCGGCGTTGATCTCCGTCGCCACGAGACGCGGCTGATTGCCCGCCACGCAGTAGTGCGTGAGCATCAGCTGACCCTCGTGCATGTGGAGCATCGTGACCATGGTCTCCCCCGGGTGCGCGTCGAAGAGCGACGTCTTCATGACGACGGAGTCCCGGGCGATGGTCTCGAAGCGGACCTCGTCCTTCCAGCCCGCGCTGCTCTCGCCCGCCCACCGGCCGGCCATGGCCTTGTACCGTTCGAAGGCCAGAGCCGCGCGCTCGGGCGGCACGGATATCGGCTCCTCACCCGGCGCCAGGGCCAGCGTCGAGACGGCCGCGAGGGCCACGAGCAGAGCACGTGATGTCTTCATGCGCCCTGAGTGACGCGACCGGCGGAAGGGTTGCACGAGAACGGCGAGAATCCCGTGCCACCGACGGCCGGGTGGATCGGGCCGGCCGTCGGCGCTGCTATCATCCGACCGGTGCGCTGCTCCCGGACGTTCATCGAAACCGCCCTGCTCGCAGTCGTGTGCGCGTGTTCCGAACCGAGGAGCGCGCGCCCGGACGTGATCCTCGTGGTGCTCGACACGCTGCGCGCCGATCACCTCAGCCACTACGGGTACGAGCTCCCGACGGCGGCTCCCCTCGACGGGTTCGCCGAGACCGCGACGCGCTTCGAGCGCTGTCACTCGCCTGCACCGTGGACGCTGCCGAGCGCGGCGAGCCTCTTCACGGGCTTCTTCACCGCCCGGCACGGCGTGAATACCAAGGGCGCGAAGGTCGCGGACGAGGTGCTCATGCTGCCCGAGGTCCTGCGCCGGAACGGCTGGAGCACCGGGGCGTTCTCCTGCAATCCGTACGTCTCGGAGGAGCTGGGGTTCGCGCAGGGGTTCGACCGCTTCGAGGGCTTCGGGGGTAAGGCGACGGCATACCCGGACATCGCCGAGATGGTCGCCCAGGCCGAGCAGTGGCTCGACGGCGCAACGCAGCCGTTGTTCCTCTACCTGCACGCCATGAACGTGCACGGGCCGTACAAGGTTCCGGAGGAGCGGCGCGACGATCTCCTGGGCCGCCCGCCCGACGGAGAGTTCCGCTACTACGACGAGCGGATGCGCGGGATCATGGCGGAGGGTCTGCTCGAGTGGCGCGAACAGGTGGACCCCGACTACCTGCGCAGCTTGACCGAGCAGTACGACACGGCGATTCACTACTCGATGGAAGTCCTGTCCGGGTTCTTCGACGATCTCCGCCGGCGCGGGAAGTTCGACGGCTCGCTGATCGTCGTGACGTCGGACCACGGAGAGGAGCTCTTCGACCACGGCGGCTTCAGCCACGGTTACAGCCTGCACGAGGAGCTCCTGCACGTGCCGCTCTACGTCAAGTTGCCGTACCAGACCGACGGCGCCGTGGTCGCGGACTCCGTCAGTCTCCTCGACGTGTTCCCCACGATCGTGGACGTCCTCGGGCTCGACGTCGAGACGTCCCTGGACGGCCGCTCGCTGGCTTCCTACCTGAACACGCCTCCGACGCGCACCTCCCGAGCCTCGCACCGCCTGCACCAGGTCGCATGGGCCAAGCGCTGCACCGCGCGCGCCATCG
>JAJDET010000261.1 GCA_029259655.1 Planctomycetota bacterium | reverse complement strand
TCGTCGCCGTCTCGTCGGTCACTCGCCCGGTCGTTCGTCGCTCGCCGTCGCTCGCTCCGCTGGACCTCCAGTCTGGCGACGAGCTGGCGAGCGCGCCACGAGCACCATCCCTCGTGCTCGTCGGGTTCAGGTCGCGCGCGCTGCTGCAAGTGCGGTCTGAGACGGCGGTCGTGTCCGATGAGAGATCCCGGCTTTTGCACCCACGACGCCCAACGGACAGAATGAGCCCAGAGTCAGCCAAGACACGCCGTCGCGCTTGCCGGAGTCTTTCGATGATCGAGACCTGTCCGATCCACGGAGCTCCTCAATCGGATGTTCCTTGCAGCGACTGCGATCGCGCACGAGAGGCAACCGACAAGCCGCTCTCGAACACGCTCTTCGGTGAGGCGGCCTCCATCGACGATCCCGCCTCGCTCTCGTTTCGTGAGAAGGAGCTCGAGCTAGAACGCCAGCGTCTCGAGCTGGAGCGCCAGAAGCTCGAGCTGGAGAGTCGCCGACTCGAGCTCGAGGCGGAGGCGAGGTCCGCGGAGCCCGAGCCGAAGCGAACGAGTGGGCCCATCCCGAGCAAGCGGCGCAGCGGACGTCCCTCGTCGAGCTCGGGACGCCTCAGGAAACGGAAGACCTCCGGAGAGAGGCGCGTCTCCTCGAGCGGACGCCTTCCGGCACGCTTGCCGTCGGGTCGGGTTCCATCGCCCGGGGCTCCGCCTCGCTCCTCGAGCAGCCTCGTTCTGGCGCTGCTCATCGTCGGCATCATCATCCTGTCGTCGACCGGCGCTGCCCTCGTGTTCTGGCCTTCTCGCCGAGCGCCGTCTGTTGCCCTCGACTCCGGGAGCAGCGGTTCTCGAGAGGAAACGCCCGAGCTCGCTGCGCTCCGAAGGAAGGCGGAGAGCGGCGATGGCAAGGCCATGTTGAACCTGGGCGCCCTTCATTACAGCGGGGTGGGCGCTCCGCGGGACCTCGATGAGGCGAAGCGTTGGCTCCAGCGTGCGGCAGAAGCTGGCGATGCAGACGTTGCGGCGAAGGCCGTGATGGCTCTCAGTCAGATTCGCGCCTACGAGGAGCAGATCGCGGCAGCGGAGCGTCAGGCGGGTGAGGCGCAGCGCGTGCGTCGTGAGCGGGAGGCCGACGAGATTGCCCGACTCGCGGCACTCGAGAAGGAGTCGCGCGCCCGCGAGGAGCAGGAGCGGAAGTCGCGCGAGAAGGAGGCTTCACGACTCGCGAAGAGGGAAGCAGCTGAGCACCAGCTGCGAGTCGAGGAGATCTCCGAGACGCTCGACGATGTCGAGGCCGACCTGGGTGATCCGACCTACGAGAGCGTCGTCGCTGCCAAGGCGCAATTGGCTGAGGTCCTCGAGGACTCGGCGACGACGGTTCCGCTCCGCGAGCGCACCACACGCTTGTTGAACGAGAAGCTGGGCGCCGCTGCGCACAAGGCGGCGTCCGTGCTCCTGGAAGAGGCTTGGTCCCTCGCCGGGGAGCAACAGCTCCAGGGTGCGCTCGACGCGCTCGACAAGCGGGACCTTCTCGGGCCTGACGATGGGAACGCGGAGGCGGTCGAGCTTCGCACTCGTTGCAAGAGACAGCTGATCGCTCTCGAGGAGGCTCGACGGGCAGAAGAGAACGCGGTGGCCGAGCAGGCACGCGCTGATCGCGACGCGGTCGTGTCCAGTCTCCGTCTCGAGGTCCGGAAGCGCTGCGAGCGCTGGTTCGCGCTCCGCGCACCCAAGAAGCTGGCGTGCCACAAGTGCGGGGGAGCCGGGCAGGTTCAATGCGGAGATTGTCAGGGCAAGGGCTACAAGGTCACCATTGGAGGGGGCTTCAACACAGGCTCCGGACGAAAGACCTGTGGGCGATGCGCTGGCGCTCGCAGCCTCACCTGCGTCGACATGGGTGGCTATGACACGCAGGGCCTGCGGATGGCCTTCTGGGACTTCGTGGCGCCGTCGGCCCGGAAGGGCTTCAGACGAAAGGACTACTACAGCGCGGTGGTCGTCGGTCAGGAGCTCTCCTCGGTCGTCGGGAGCTCTCTGACGATCGAGTCCGCCGTCGTCGACGCCATCGAGATTGCAGGTGACCGAGCGATCGTCAGTGCCCGAGTGCGTTGGTTCCGAGCTCCCTGGGACTCACGTAGAAACAGTTACTTCAGCAGCGAAGAGAGCTACGCGATTACCTGGTATCGGGAGAGAGGGAAGTTCTACGTTCAATTGGGCGCCGAGGCGTCCCCGGAAGCCCTCCTCCCGGAGGCGGACCAAACGGCCGACCCTTCCGAGGCCGGTGAGTCCGAGCCTGCCGCGGTCGCGCCCGAGCCCGAGCCCGAGCCGGAAGAGCGTGAGGACACCCGGTACCGTCGGGAGCTCGACGCCAAGCGTCGCAGCCACGAGTCTCTCCACCCCGTGGACTCGATGCAGGCCGAGAAGGAGCTGGAGCAGCTTCGGCCGCGCCTCCGTGCCCAGCCGCTCACGCGCGACGACGCGGTCGCGGCGGAGGCGTTCCTCGCGCGGTGGCCACGTACGTCCCACCGCGGTGAAGTTCTCGAGCTTCTCGAGCCCTACTATCTCCGCACGGGCCGCCGCTGGCCGCTCGAGCTGACCGCGAAGGTCGACAGCGGCAAGACCGAGTCTGCGATTCGCGCCGCGCTCGACTGGCTTGCGCGCCATCAGGACGCGGACGGAAGGTGGGACTCCGACCACTGGTCTCGCGCCGACTATCGAGTCTTCTGCAGCCCGAAGGCGACCTACAACGGCAATGTCTGGGACCGGGGCGATGCCCGATACGATGTCGGCGTCACCTCGCTTTCAGTTCTTGCATTCCTCTCGGCGAACGAGACCCACCGCACCGGCTCCCACAAGATGGCGCTCGACCGGGCGATCCGCTGGCTCGTCGCGCAGCAGACGGAGAACGGCGGAATCGGATTCTCCGAGGGCGAGAGCATCTACAACCATGCCGTCGCCACGCTCGCCCTCGCCGAGGCGCTCCTCCTGACCGGCGACGAAGAGCTGGAAAAGTCGGCGCAGAAGGCAGTCAGCCTCTGTCTCGCGGCACAGAACCCGGGCCAGGGATGGAAGTACGGGATTCGTCCCGACAGGAACGACACGTCCGTGACGGGCTGGATGGTCCTCGCTCTCACGACGGCCAAGGCGGCGAAGCTCGAAGTCCCGATCGAGAGCTTCCACGGAGCGCGGAACTGGCTCGATCGGGCGACCTCGACGGCGGGCGGAGCGGGGTACCAGACACCAGGAGGAGGCTCCTCTTACATCCCGACCCAGAAGGGG
This sequence comes from Planctomycetota bacterium, assembly GCA_029259655.1. GTDB lineage: Bacteria > Planctomycetota > UBA1135 > UBA1135 > OFTM220. The sequence goes on along the minus strand of JAJDET010000261.1, from coordinate 11,881 downwards.
AAGTTCGACCAGGTCCCCGCGATGACGGCGACCGCGATCGTCAGCCGCATGGCCCTCGACTCCGCCGAAGCGAAGGGGTCGGTCGTTGCATTGGGTGAGCGAGCAGTGATGGCCGAACGGCCGTCCTGGAGCTCGCCAGCCGACACACGCAAGTGCAACTTCTACTACTGGCACCACGGAAGCCTGGCGATGGGAGCGCTCGGCGGCCACAACGGCGCGCGCTGGCTCGCGGCACTCCGTCGCGCGCTTCTTCCGAACCAGCGGCGCTCTGGGTGCGCGAAGGGGTCCTGGGATCCGGTGGGCGAGTGGTGCATCGCGGGTGGGCGCGTCTATGCGACCGCGATCAACACGCTCGCGCTCGCGGGGCACCATCGGCATCCCCTCGCCGAGGCGTCGCGCGGCCGTCCTGCGCGCGCAGCGCCCGGTAGCGCGAAAGGTCCGGAGCCTCGCAAGGAGCTCGACCCGACCCGCCCGGACGCGATCCTGGAGGAACCTCGTCAACTGCTGCGCGAGGGAATGGAGAAGGCGCGCGAGGCGATCGATGACGCGCGCAACGGTCGCCCTGACGCTGCCCTTTCGGCCCTCGCGCTCGCGACGGCCAGGCTCGAGAAGGCCCAGGCGATGTTCCTCGAGATCTCGGACGCTCACTCGCGTCCCAAGAGTGGTGGCGGGCGAGAGCTCGTTGCGGAGTTCGAGGTGATCAAGCAGTACCTCTCGGCGATCGACGCGAAGCTCGATGAGCTCGAGGGGATTCGCGAAGAGCTGGACGACTACTAGACTCGACGCCCAGGCGTCAGATCGCAGTTCGCATCTTGCGCGCAGCCAGCGCCCACGAAGCTGCGAGCTGAGCGCCGACCCCTCCGAGCTGCACAAGCCTAGGACACGGCGGGCCGCCGCCGCGCCCGGCGGTCAGCCATCCTTCCGAGGGCCGGGAGGAGGAGCCCTATCGGGAGGCACCACAGCCCCATTTCGAGTGCTCCCCTCACGCCGTAGGCGAGGTGCCCGTCGACCGGCCTACCGACGAAGAATGCGATCGCCACGACTGTCCCGATCAACGACGCGAAGCCGACGCCTCCGCCGAGTAGCATCCGCGCCGCCACACCCAGCCCGGTGCGCCGAGTGAGGGCGGCGAAGGCCGTCGGGAATGCGAGAGGAAGCACGTGGAGGGGCATGAACGGTTCGACTCGCCCCAGGGCGATGGCCGTCAGGACGATCATGACGAGCGGCGCCACGATGATCGAGCCGAGCGCAGCGGATGCGACGATCGACATGAACGCGACGAGTCCTCCGCGGGTCCGAGTGGCCCGCTCCGCGAAGCCGATGCTGAAGATCGCCAGGGCCGGAGACATCCGGAACAGAAGGAAGAGGACCTCGAAGGAGACGTCTGAGACCGTCGTGAAGGTTGCCTTCGAGCCCGCAGCTTCGATGAGCCGGAGCACGATGGTGAAGGCACCGAGGAGCGCTCCGACTGCAAGCGCCTCCCACGCCGCCCCGCGGAGCACTTGTCTGGTGCTGAGCTCACCTACCCGACGCTCGATCGGTGAGCCCTCCAGGAATCGGCGCAGGTCGAGGGCCAACGCGCCTGCGCTCTCGTACCGATCGGCAGGGTCCTTCTCGAGACAGTGCGCGACCACGGCGTCGAGATCGCGGGGCACGCCCGGGCGAAGGTGGCTCGGAGGGTCGGGCTCGCGGCGGAGCACGGCGAAGAGAGCCTCCGTCGGCGTGGTACCGTCGAAGGGGCGTTGGCCGGTGAGGCAGTAGTGGAGCACGGCTCCAAGCGAGAAGACGTCGCTCGACGCTCCCGCCTCGGAGGCCCGTCCGGCCGCTTGCTCCGGCGACGCGAAGCCCGGCGTGCCTACGAACTGACCGGTGTTGGTGAGCGAGCTGCTCGCATCCACGTCCCGCACGATCCCGAAGTCGACGAGCCGAGGCGCTCCGCCCGCTTCGATGAGGATGTTCTCGGGCTTGACGTCACGGTGGACGAGGCCGGTGGAGTGGGCGGCGGCGAGCGCGTCGGCGACGCTCGCCGCGATCGTCGCTGCCCGAGAGGGCTCGAGAGGACCCTGCTCGACGAGCTCGTCGAGGGTCCGACCCTCGACCAGGTCCATCACGAGGAACGGACGTCCCCCGTCGACGCCGACCTCGTGGACGGAGATGACGCCGGGATGGCGCAGGCGAGCCAATGCGCGCGCTTCTCGAACGAATCGGGCGGTCGCGGCCGTTGAAGCCGAGTGGAGGACCTTGACCGCGACGGTACGTCCGGTGGAAGGGTCGAGGGCTTCGTAAACCGACCCCATGCCGCCCGAGCCGAGCTTCCGCTGCACGACGAACCGGGCGATGTGTCGCCCGGCGCCTCCCTCGCTCGGAGCGTGAACCACGAACCGACTGTAGCACCGACCGATCACGGTCCACAAAAGAGCGCGTCGGCGCGGCGCGGCGCGGAGCTGCTCGAGCGGCGAAGGGGCCGCTGGCGGGAGCACGGACTGGGTACTACGATGGGGGGGGCACGCGCGGACGCCCTTCGCGCCGTTGGCTGGCCCGTCGCGGTTCGACGTGTCTCGATGGTCACTCCGGGTCGATACGCCGACTCGGTCGAGCGGAAGGGAGGCTTGGTGAGCGAGACGGCCGTAGAAGGCGACCTGCAGGCCGCCTACCACGACAACGACCATCTCCGCGCGACGATCGTCGCTCTTCGCGACGCGATGGAGCGCGCCCTGTCGGAGGCGGACGAGGCGCAGGGCGCGGACCAGGCCAGCGCGGCCGCCGAGGCTCGGCACCTGCAGAGCACCGTCGCGAGCTTGCGGGATGCGATCGAGCGGCAGAGGAACGAGCACGAGGAGGCGCTCGAGCGAGAGCGGCGCCGCTCGGCCGACGAGGTTCGCGAGATGCAGGGCGCCGCGGCGAGCCTTCGTGAGCTCCTCGAGAAGCAGGAGATCGAGAGCGAGCGGGTTCTCGAGGACGAACGCCACCGGGCAGCCGACGAGGCTCGCCAGCTCCAGAACACGTCGGCGAGCTTGCGCGCGGCGCTCGAGAAGCAGGGGATCGAGCACGACGAGGCGCTCGAGGAGGCGCGCCGTCGGTCGGCCGCCGAGATCCGCCAGCTTCAGAACACCTCGTCGAGCCTGCGCGCCGCGCTCGAGAAGCAGGCGATCGAGCACGATGCGGCGCTCGACGAGGCGCGCCGCCGATCGGCTGCCGAGATCCGCCAGCTTCAGAACACCGCGGCGAGCCTGCGCGCGGGTCTCGAGAAGCAGGCGATCGAGCACGACGAGGCGCTCGAGGAAGCGCGCCGCCGATCGGCCGCCGAGACCCGCCAGCTTCAGAACACCGCGGCGAGCCTCCGGACGACTCTCGAGGACCAGAGGGTCGCGCACGACGAGGCGCTCGAGGACGAGCGCCGCCGCGCGGCCGCCGAGATCCGCCAGCTCCAGAACACGGCCTCGAAGCTGCGCGAAGCGCTCGACCAGGCCACCGAGGACCGAGCGTTCGATCGGGATGAGATCGAGGCGCGCACGAGCGCCGAGCGTGATCAGCTGGTCGCGACGATCCGGGCGCTCCGCGACCAGCTCGATGGCCGGGCGGACGCCCTCCATCGAGGGCTCGGCACGAACGATCGACCCCGGGGAGAGTGAGGACGGAATGAGCCTGGACGTGGCACCGTCGGCCGCACAGCCGGACACCGTGGAGGGGCTGCGAGCTCGCCTGGCCGAGGCCGAGGCCCAGGTCGCCCGCGCCAAGGACCTGATCGCGCTGAGCCGGCAGCTCGGCGAGCTCAAGTCGACCGATGAGGCGCTCGAGTGGCTCCTCGGCGTGCTGGTCACCAAGACGAAGGCGGATCGAGGGACGCTCTTTCTCAACGATGCCCAGACCGGAGAGCTTCACTCCCGGGTGCTCGTCGGGAAGTACCGACGCGAGATCCGCATCCTCAACAACCAGGGCATCGCCGGGCACGTGTTCACGACGGGCGAGAGCACCCTCGTCGAGAACGCCTACGACGACCCGCGCTTCGACGGAGCCGTGGACGAGAAGTCGGGCTATCGGACCGAGACCGTCCTCTGCGTACCGATGAGCACCACCTCGGGCGAGGTGATCGGGGTGGCGCAGCTCCTCAACAAGAAGGGCGGCCCCTTCGACAACGAGGACAAGCTCCTCGTCGAGGAGCTGACCCAGCACTGCAGCGTGACCCTGGCCACCCGCCAGGTCGTCGAGCGGATGAGCCAGAAACGGCAGCAGGAGATCGAGCTGCTCGACGTGATCTCCGACATCACCGCGGAGATCAAGCTGACCAGCCTGCTCGACAAGGTGATGAAGGAAGCGAGCCGGATGCTGAAGGCGGACCGGGGAACGCTGTTTCTGAACGATGAGAAGACGGGCGAGCTCTACACCGAGATCGGCCAGGGGCTCGAGACGAAGCAGATCCGCTTCCCGAACCACCTCGGAATCGCCGGCGCGGTGTTCACCTCCTCGAAGTCGGTGAACATTCCCTACGCCTACGCCGACCTCAAGTTCAACCCGGGCTTCGATCGCCAGACCGGCTACTTCACCCGGTCCATCCTCTGCGTTCCGGTGGTGAACAAGACGGGCAAGGTGATCGGCGTCACCCAGATGCTCAACAAGCTGGGCGGGGCCTTCACGCTCGAGGATGAGACGCGGCTGCGGGCGTTCACCGCGCAGATCGCCATCGCGCTCGAGAACGCGAAGCTGTTCGACGACGTCCAGAACATCAAGAACTACAACGAGAGCATCCTCCAGAGCATGACGAACGGCGTGGTCACGTTCGACAACGAGGGGACGATCAACACCTGCAACGCCGCGGCCGATCGGATCCTGCGCCAGCGAGACGCGAGCGCCGTCGGGAAGAAGGCCGCGGATGTCTTCAGCGGTCAGGACTGGCTCCTCGAGAGGATCGAGCGCGTCAGCGAGCGCGGCGCGGCCGAGGTGGTGATGGACGCCGACCTCCAGGTCGAGGACGGGGTCGTCTCGGTGAACGCGACGGTGCAGCCGCTGCGCGACATCCAGGGCGATCCGCTCGGAACGATGGTGATGCTCGAGGACATCAGCGGTGAGAAGCGCGTGCGGGCCACCATGTCGCGCTACATCGACGCCGGGCTGGCCGACCAGCTGCTCGAGGACGGCCAGGACGTGCTCGGCGGTCGCAGCATCGAGGCGACCGTGCTCTTCTCCGACATCCGGAGCTTCACCACGATCACCGAGCATCTCGGGGCGCAGGGAACGGTGAGCCTGCTCAACGAGTACTTCACGATCATGGTCGACTGCATCCAGCGCGAGCGGGGGATGCTCGACAAGTTCATCGGCGATGCGATCATGGCGGGCTTCGGCGTGCCGATCGCCGGCGACGACGATGAGGACCGATCGGTCCGCTGCGCGATCCAGATGCTCCGCGAGCTCCGCCAGTGGAACGCCGCGCGCGCGGCGCGGAGCGAGCCCCCGGTGAAGATCGGGGTCGGCATCGCCACCGGTGACGTGGTGTCGGGCAACATAGGCTCGTCCCGCCGGATGGACTACACCATGATCGGCGACACCGTGAACCTGGGCTCACGGATCGAGGGCGCGTGCAAGGCCTACTCGGCCGAGCTGCTCATCGCGGAGACGACCCGCCGAAAGCTCCGCGGAACCTACCGGATCCGCGAGGTCGACTTCGTGCAGGTGAAGGGCAAGACCGAGCCCGTGGCCATCTACGAGGTGCTCGACCACCACACCGAGCAGTCGTTCCCGAACGTGATGGAGGTCGTCGGCCACTTCGACGCCGGCGTCGCGCACTACCGAGCCCGGCGCTGGAAGAAGGCGAGGGAGGCGTTCGAGAGGGTCCTCCGCATGCACCCCGAGGACGGTCTCTGCAAGATGTACCTCGAGCGCGTCGCCTACTTCGCCGAGAACGATCCCGGCGAGGGATGGAACGGCATCTGGGTCATGGATTCGAAGTAAGCGCGGCGCGTCCATCGAAGGGAGCTCATGACCGCCTTCGACGAGGAACGGACGCACCTCTCTCCGATGCCCGGGGGGCCGAGGTCGGTGTCGGAGCCAGGGCACGCCGGCCGGCTGCCCGAGGCCATCGGTCGCTATCGACCGGTCCGGGTCCTCGGCCAGGGGGGGATGGGCGTGGTCTTCGAGGCCGTCGACCCTGCTCTGCATCGGTCGGTGGCGATCAAGATGATCCTCGGCGGGACGATGGACGGCGAGGAAATCGAGCGCTTCGTGCGCGAGGCGCGCCTCGGGGCGCGGCTCCGGCACCCCGGGATCGTCGCGGTCCTCGAGGTCGGGAGCTCCGGGGACCGCCCCTTCATCGTCATGGACCTCGTCCAGGGCGAGAGCCTCGAGGCGCTCCTCCGGCGCGGACCGGTTCCCCTCCCTCGCGTCGTCGCGATCGTCCGCGACGTCGCCCGCGCCCTCGAGCACGCCCATGGCCTCGGCGTCATCCACCGCGACGTGAAACCTCAGAACATCCTCGTCGACGAGGCGGGTCAGCCGCGCCTGACCGACTTCGGACTGGCTCGCGACGCGGCCGCCCGCGACCGGCTCACGGCGACCGGCTCGACGCTCGGCACCCCCGCCTACATGGCGCCCGAGCAGGCCGACGGCGATCCCTCCGCGCAGGGCGTTGGGTGCGACATCTGGGCGGTCGGCGCGGTGCTCTACCGCGGCGTCGCGGGGCGCCCGCCCTTCGATGGCGACTCGCCGATCGCGATCATGCACAAGCTGCTCACGACCGTCGCCGATCCGCTCCGCCGGCACGCCCCGGGCGTCCCGCGGGACGTCGAGACGATCGTGATGAAGTGCCTCGAGCCGTCCGTCGAGCGTCGCTACCCCTCGGTCGGGGACGTCGCCGACGAGCTCGACCGCGTCCTCTCCGACGAGCCGATCGAGGCGCGTCCCCCGGGCCTCCTCGAGCGCGTGCGTCGAGCCGTCGCTCGGCGGCCGGCCGCGGTCGCGCTCGCGGTCGTCGCGGTCCTCGCCGTCGCTGGTGCGATCTCGACGACCGCGTTCACGGCCGCGGCCCGGGCTCGCTCACGCGCCGCGGTCGTGGAGGCCATCGGGCGAACCGACGGGGCGCGACCCGATCGCGAGGGCGCGAGCCGTCAGTCCGCCCGGGAGGCGATCGAGGCGGCTTCGCGCGCCCTGCGACTGGCCGAGGACCATCTCGCCCTCGCCGGCGATGAGGACGCGCGCGGCCTCGTCTGGACGGCGTCGGTTCGACGTGGCGACATCTCCGGAGCCGCGGGCGAGTGGCTCGTCGCGATCGAGTCGTACGAGCGAGCCCGCGAGCTGCGTCCGACCGAGACGACGACCATCGACCTGCTCGCCCGGGCCTGGCACGGTCGCCTCGCCGCGTTCCGCGCGCTCGCTGACACCACGGCCGAGCGGGCGGCGATCGAGGGGCTGCCCCCCGAGGTCCGCGCCCATCCTCGCATCGTCACCGCGGAGATCGCGCTGCTCCGGCGCGAGGGGCGCCTCGAGGAGGGACGGCGCCTCGTCTCCGAGGCGCTCGCCGACCGGCCGGACGACGCGGGGCTCTGGGCCCGACGCGGGGAGATGGCGCTCGCGCTCTCGATGCACGCCGAGGCGCTCGCCGCGCTCGACGCGGCGCTGCGTCTCGACGAGCGCCTCGCCGGAGCGTGGGCGAATCGGGCGCAGGTCCGGCTCCTCGGCGGCGACGCGGCCGGCTGCGTGACCGATGCCGAGCGGGCGCTCGCCCTCGAGCCCGACCTCGGCGCCGCGTTCGGCTGGCGAGCCGCGGCGCGGCTGGAGCTCGGCGAGATCGCGAGCGCGAGCACCGACGCGTCTCGCGCGATCGAGCTCGTGCCGCGGTTCGCCGTCGCCTGGCAGGTGCGCGCCACCGCCCGGTTCGAGCAGGGCGACTTCCGCGGCGCGATCGTCGACGCCACCCGCGCGGTCGAGCTCGATCCGGCCCTCGGACGCGCCTGGCGATGTCGGGGCGCCGCGCGGGCGAAGGTGGGGGAGCTCGAGGGGGCGCTCTCGGACTTCGACCGGGCCCTGGAGATCGCTCCGAACTCCCACCTCGAGCGCCTCGGGCGGGCCGAGGTGCTGTTCGAGCTCGATCGACCCGCCGACGCGCTCGTCGAGGCCGAGCGCGCGCTCGCGCAATCCCCCGACTGGGTCTTCGCCCGGCGGCGGGCCGCCCGCTACGCCGAGCGCGCCGGCGATCTCGCCCGCGCCGAGGCGCACCTCGAACGCGCGGTCGCGCTCGAGCCCGGCGCGCCGGTCTGGACCCGGCTCGCGGTCGTCCGGAGCGCCAACGGCGATGTCGAGGGGGCGCGGACGGCGGCCGACGCGGCGCTCGCGCTCGACCCCGACGCGCTCGATGCGCGGCTACTCCGGGGATTCGCGTGCTTCGACCGCGGTGACCACCTCGCCGCGGCTCGCGACCTCGAGCGCGTCGCTGCGCGGCTCGATTCCGAGGACCCCCGGGTCCATGGCGTCGCGGTCCGCCTCGGGGTGATCTTCGCCGCGGCCGAGCGATGGCTCGAGGCCGAGGCCGCGTTCTCCGACGGCCTGCGGGCGCAGCCGCTCGATCCAGGAACCTGGCTCCGTCGCGCCGAGGTCCGGCGCGCGCGGAGCGATCGGCCGGGCGCGCTCGAGGACATCGATCGAGCGATCGAGCTCGCGCCCGAGCTCGGGGCGGCGTGGCTCCTCCGGGGCGTACTCCTGGCCGAGCGCCCGGAGGGGCACGAGGAGGCGCGGGCGTGCTTCCGACGCGCGGCCGAGGTCGAGCCCGGGGGAGAGGTCGCCCGACGGGCCGCCGCGGCGCTCGCGGACCTGGGCCGAAGCGACTAGCCCGGATAGGGGCGATCAAGCTCGTTCAGGTGCCGATGGGCTCGCCTTCGGCGAGCAGATGTCACCACGGAGGCACGGAGACACGGAGAAGCGACTGAGGGCGCCGTATCCCGGCTCGCACGCCGACCGGCTCCAGGAATGGCTCCCTCTCGCTCTCGGTCACGCGAGGCGACGGGAGCCAAGAGAAGGAGCGCCGGGATCGGTCCGCGACGGGGCATCATCCGAAGCTGCTCCGTGCCTCCGTGCCTCCGTGCCTCCGTGGTTCCATCTCTTCATCGACCTGAGCGAAGTTGATATGCCCTATCCGGGCTAGTCCCCGCGGGTGACCCCGAGCGACTCGAGCGCGTCCATCACCATCTCGGCGTCGGCTGGATCGTCGAGGAAGAGGCGGACGATCTTAGCGTCGCCGCCCTGAAGTCGGACGTAGAAGCGAGGCAAGCCGGCGCTCTCCGCATCGTCGCGCCGCTCGAGGACCGAGTAGACCGAGCCCGGGTACGGGATCACCGCGCGGCCCGACGGCCGCTCGGCCTCGACACGCTGCACGCCGAACGTGACCGTGCCGCCGCCGTGGGCCAGCAGGCGTCGAAGGCGCATCGTCGGACCGTCCCCGTCGGTCGACGTGAGCCACGCGTCGCGGACCGACTGGAGGGCGTTGGCGGCCATCTCGCCGGGGATCGCGCCGGTCAGCTCATCGGCCGGCTGGTAGGAGGATGGCTCGTAGTCCCGCTCGAAGACATCCTGGGCCCTCCGCGCCCCGGGGCGACGAGGGCGAGACTCCTCGACGCGGGCGTCCTCCGCCTCGGTCTCCGCCGGGCCCCGGTCGCCGGTCGCCCCCGCGCCATCCGCCGGACCTCGTCGCGCCGCGGCCCTCTTGCAGGCGCCGAGAAGGAGCGATGTCGACAGGATCAACAGCAGCGCGACGTATCGCGTCCCGAACCCTCTCCGCCAGCTCACGATCACGATCGCCGCGCCTCGATCCGATCGGCGACCGGGTCCCCGTCTCCCAGAAGCCACGGAACGAGCTCGTCGCGCACCGTCTGGCGGACGCGATCCCGCCCGCCCTTGCCGAGCGCCTGAGCCGCTGCCTTGCACGAGAGCCAGCAGTGCTCTTCGAGACTCGCGAGCTTGGGGAAGTAATCCGTCCCGCCTGGCGTTCGTGTCGAGGCGCATGCTCGAGCGGCCGCCATGACCTCCGCCGGAAGGCACGAGATGCGGGAACCGGACAGGACCTCATGAGCGGCAATCGCGCGCTCGAGTCCCGGCTCGACGATCCACGCCTCGGCGGCGTCGAGGCAGTCGCCGTGGTAGCGAGCGAAGGCGTCGGTCGGAGCCTGCGGCAACGATGCAGCGACGTAGGCGGCCCTCGCCGCCGCCTCCCAGACGACGGGAACCGCGGACCAGTCAGGGTCGTCCGGCCAGCCATCGGAGACGATGCCGCGCACCCACTTCTCGAACGGTTTCGGAGCCCGATGTCCGGTCCGCTCGATCGCCGTGGCGTGACCGAAGTGCGCGGCGAGCCGCCATCGCACCCCGGTCGACTCGGACTCGTCAGCGGCGGTCACGTTCTTGGCGCTCATCAGCTCCTCCGATCCGCGCAACGCATCTACAGGGTCGAAAACGCGCGCCGGCGAGGGCGATCACCACGAGGGTCGGGCGGAGGGCGTTCACGGCGCCGATCCTACCTGACGGCCCGGGCGGAGCAACCGGGATTCCGGCGCCAGACCATCACGCGGAACATCCATCGAGATCGGCCGACCCCCGTGGCACGCACGGTCAGCGCCCGCCCTTCTCGCGCCTCTTCTGCGCGGCGGCCTGCTCGGCGCGGAAGTCCTTCTCGATGTCGGGCTGGCCGAGCTCCTTCGCGATCCAGATCCCGATCTCCCAGTCGTCGGGGTCGGCGATGTCGAGCTTCGCCGCGGCCTTGAACTCGACGAGCGCCTCGCCGAAGCGGTTGGCGGACCCGAGCTCTCTCGCGAGCTGGATCCGGCGGGCGACGTTGCTCGGGTCGAGCTTCACCGCGCGCTGGAACGGGGCGACGGCCTCGACGTGACGCCTTCGCGTGCTGAGGGTGAGCCCGACCATCGTGTGGAGCTCGGCGTTGCGCGGCTGCACGACCATCGCCTTGCGGAACGCCTTCTCGGCGAGCTCGAGCTGCTCGGCGTCGAAGCTCTCCGAGCCGAAGAGGATGAGGACGCCGCGCGTGTGATGGAGGAAGGGGTCGTCGGGCCGCTCGGCGAGGCCGGCGTCGAGCTGAGCGAACGCCGCCTCGCGGTCGCGGTCGAGGAAGCGCATCCAGGCCTGGCCTGCGATCGCGCGCCCACAGCGCGGATCGAGGCGAAGGGCCGCCTCGAACGCCGGCTCGGCGTACTTCTTCTGGCGCCAGCGCAGGTGGACCTCGCCGACCGCGGCGTGGGTCACGGCGAGATCGGGGGCGGCGATCTGCGCGCGCTCGAGCGGACCGAGCGCGTCCCGGAGCTTGCCCTCGGCGAAGAGGGCCTCGCCGACCGTGAGGAGCGCCCAGGCCCGCGCGTCGGACCGGAGGTTCTTCGGGAAGCCGCCGGTCCTTTCCAGCAGCGCTCTGGCCCCTCGCACCGCGTCATCCCGGAGCTCGGTCTTCGACGCGCCGTAGAGGTCGAGCGCCTCCGCGAGGTCGGAGCGGCCCGGATCGCCGGGGCTCGGGACGAGCTCCTTCCGCGCGCCGAGGTAGTCCCCGGCGGCCACCCGGGCGCGCGCCCGCGCGGTCGCCGCGTCATCGGCGCTCGCGACGGGCGCTCCCAGCGCCACGCCGGCCGCGACCGCGATCGCCCACGATGCGACCGACGCGAAGCTCGTTCTTCCTCGGATCACGACTCCTCCTCTCTCGCCCCCGCGCCCCGGAGAGCGAAGCTCGTGCCGCCGGTCGGCGCCCCGGAGGAATCGACCGTCGGGCTAGGAGACTGTTGCAGAATGAGCGTGAAGCGACGACTCGTCGCAGGCTCCTCGCCGTCGCTTCACTCGCGGCGTCTCGCCGGACATCGCCGCGCAGGCCTTCGTTCCGCGGCCTCGCGAACGCCAGACGGGTTCCCTC
>JAJDET010000027.1 GCA_029259655.1 Planctomycetota bacterium | reverse complement strand
ATGCCCGCGCGCGCGAGGAAGGCGCCTCAGCGCCGGTCCCTCGTGAGCCGACCGCCCTAGGCGGTGTCGGCGTGTTTCATCAGGTTTCTTCCGCCCGCCGGGAGGCATCGCGCCGGGTACCGGCGCATCCTCGGCGGAGTGCCGTGGTGCCCGCAGTCGCGTATCGCACCAAGGGTGACGAGCCGCATGCGTGTCGGCCCCCAGTCTCGCGATGCTCGCCGGGCGAAGCCCGCGAGCGAGTGCGCATTGCGACGTCCTCCACAGACGTTCCGCACGGGCCGTCGCCTCCCGACGCCTCGCTTGCGCGGCGCAGCCCGCGCAAGCATCGCGGAGGCATTCCGACCCCCCGACACCCGCAACCCGTGGAAAGCAACCCGTCCGAGGGCACCCCGACACCAACCAGTGAAGCCGCGGTACCCGCGGCGATGCCTCCGGCGGGCGGAAGAAACCACATGAAACACGCCGACATCGCCTAGGGCGGTCGGCTCACGAGGGACCGGCGCTGAGGCGCCTACCTCGCGCGCGCCGGCATCCGCCGGTGCGCGGAGAGTACGGCACTGCGGGGAGAGGCGCGCACGACTCACCGCAGGCGTCCGAGCCCGTCACGACGCGCGACCGCGAGGCACGAGGCACGAGGCACCGCGAGCGCACCGCGCTCCCCCTACGACGTCGTCCTACCGATCGTGTGCGCCCAGCCGAGGCGTTCGCGCAACCGCCGGTACGGATCCAGCTCCGGCATCGCGAGCAGCGGATACGACACGGGATGGCGTTCGACCACCACCCTCCCGCCGACCTCCATCGGGTAGTAGCTCTGGCCATCGACGACGAGCGTCGTGATGCCCGAGGCGTAGGCGATCTCGACCGAGAGACGCGTCTCGGGCTCGAGCACGATCGGCCGCGACGCAAGCCCCTGGGGTGAGATCGGCGTGACCACCATCGCTGCCATCGACGGCAGGAGGATCGGGCCGCCGGCCGAGAGCGAGTAGGCGGTCGAGCCGCTCGGGGTCGCGATGATCAGTCCGTCGGCGCGATAGTCCGTGACCCACGTGTCCCCGACCGCCAGCGACACGGTCATCATCCGCTGGTGAGCCGCGCGGTTGACGACCGCGTCGTTGAACGCGATGCCCTTCCGGGTGACGTCGCCCTTCGCGCTCTCGATCGAGAACGCGAGGCGCATCCGCTCCTCGACCAGACCCTCTCCGGCGAGAATGCCGGCCAGGGTCTCGCGCCAGTGCGAGACCGGCGTCGCGGCCAGGAAGCCGACGCGGCCGAAGTTGATCCCGAGGGTCGGCACAGGGGTGCGCCGAAACGCTCGTACGGCGGCGAGCATCGCACCGTCACCACCGAGCACGATGGCGAGGTCGGGACGGAGCCCCTCCTCGCCGTGCTCGAGGAGCTCCTGCTGGGCGACGGTGAACTCGGCGAGCTCGCGGACGGCGACGTCCCTCACGCGCGATGCGAGCCAGGGTTCGAGCTCCACGACGAAGTCACGCACCTCGCTCTTCTTCACGTCGGCGATGACGAGCGCGTGCTCGATCGAGCCCTGGAGCGGCCCCTTCGTCACGATCTCCTCACACCAGCGAGGGACGGAGGCAGGACGCCGCGAGGTCGGCGATGCTCTCGGCGTCCAGACCCACGGCGGCGAGCTGCTCATCGCGAGTCGTCTTGTGGTCGCAGTATCGATCCGGGATCCCGAGGATCCGGACCCGCGCCGGGGCCTTGGGGAGCCGGCTCCACGCTTCGAGCACGGCCGAGCCGAAGCCGCCGGCGCGCTGGTGCTCCTCGAGCGTCAGGAGGAAGCGGTACTCGCGCGCGTGGCGTGCGAGGAGCTCCTCGTCCAGGGGCTTGGCGAAGCGCGCGTCGACGACGCCGACCTCGACACCGCGCTCGCGGAGTCGCTCGGCGGCCTCCACGGCCTGTCGCACGAGCGCGCCGTAGGCCCAGATGACGAGCTCGCCGCCCTCCATGAGGACCTCCGCGCGTCCCGGCGTCATCGGCTCGCGCTCGCGTTCGGGAATTCGCTCGCGGGCCGGACAGGTGTCGCGCGGGTAGCGCACCGCGACGGGGCCGTCGTGGGTGAGCCCGAAGGCGACCATGCGCTGCATGTCCGTCTCGTCGCGCGGCGCGGCGAGGACCATGTTGGGCAGCGTCCGGAGATAGGCGATGTCGAAGACGCCGTTGTGCGTCGGGCCGTCCTGACCGACGAGCCCCGCCCGGTCCATGCAGAACAGGACGGGCAGGTTCTGCAGGGCGACCTCCTGGAAGACCTGGTCGTAGCCGCGCTGCAGGAACGTCGAGTAGATCGCGGCCACGGGACGCAGGCCGGCCTTCGCCATCCCGGCGCAGAAGGCGACCGCGTGCTGTTCGGTGATGCCGGTGTCGTGGAAGCGGCCGGGATAGCGCTCGGAGAACCCCACCAACCCCGTCCCCGACGGCATGCCGGCGGTCACGACGTGGATGCGCACGTCGCGCTCCGCACAGGTCTCCAGGGACTCGGCGAAGGCTTCGGTGAAGGACTTGGCCGCGGGCTCCTTCGCGGCCTTCGGCTCGAGCGTGGCCTCGACCTTCAGGGACTCGGACTTCTTCTTCGCCTTGACGCCGTGCACGCGCTCGGGGTGCGTGGGCGCCTTGGGGTGTCCCTTGCCCTTCTCGGTCAGGGTGTGCAGGAGCACGACGCCTTCGAGCTCGGAGATGCGGCGCAGGTTCTCGACCAGCCCGCCCACGTCGTGGCCGTTCACGGGTCCGACGTAGGTCACACCGAGCTCCTCGAACACGTGACCCTGGACGATCGAGTGCCGCAGGACCTCGCGGATCTGGTCCAGGGTCGCCTCGACCTTGTCGCCGATGAGCGGGATCGAGGCGAGGAGCCCGTGGATCTCCTCCTGAGCGCGCTGGACGACGCGCGCGGAGCGGATGCGCGACAGGTACTTCGCGAGTGCGCCGACCGACTTGCTGATCGACCACTCGTTGTCGTTGAGGACGACGATCAGTCGCTCGCCGGACGCGCCGGCGTGGTTCAGCGCCTCGAACGCGATCCCCGCGCCGAGGCTCGCGTCGCCGATCACGCTGACGACGTGCGGCCGGTCGGGCTCGTGGGCCAGGCCCTTGGCGAGCCCGAGCCCGAGGCTGACGCTCGTCCCGGCGTGCCCGGTGTGGAAGAGGTCGTAGGGCGA
>JAJDET010000260.1 GCA_029259655.1 Planctomycetota bacterium | reverse complement strand
GCCGAGGCCCTGGAACGCGACAACAACCTCGGTTGCGGCATCGGCTGCACCGTGGGCAGCGCGGGCGATCCGAAGGCGGGCTTCGTGGTCACGTTCGCGTCCACGGATTCCTGCGGCACTCCGAGGACATCGGCGGTCGTCGACATCGGCTGCACGCGGATCCCCATCCAGTCGGGGCAGGGCATCGCGCTGATCGACGACTCCGCGGTCTGCGAGTACGCGAGCCTGGGGAACGGCTTCCTCGGGATCCGCGCGGCGTCCGCGGTGCTCCGCGTGAGCGCGAGCGACGACGCGGGCAACTCGGCGCTGACGACGGTCGACCTGCTACCGGGCGGCGACGGCACGAACTGCGCGCCCACGATCACCTCCGGCCCCACCACGGTCCTGACCGAGCAGGAGCCCTACGCGTACATGGTCGTCGCCGAGGATCCGGACGGAGACCGCCTCGCCTACGGCCTCCTCGGCGCTCCGGGCGGAATGACGATCGATCCCGCGACCGGTGGAGTCGACTGGCCCGCCAACCGGACGCGTCCCGGCTCCCACGAGGTCGTGGTCGAAGTCCGGGACGGCAGGGGAGGAGCCGCGACGCAGGGGTTCGAGCTGATCGTGCTCCAGGCGACGAACAACGCCCCGATCGTCCTCTCCACACCGATCACGACAGCCACCGTCAACACTCCCTATTCCTACGACGTCGTCGCCTTCGACTTCGACGCCGACACGTTGAGCTACTCCCTGCTCCAGTTCGCCGGGGGGATGGCGATCGACCCCGTGACCGGTCTCCTGACGTGGACGCCGGACGCGAGCCAGGTGGGTCCGCACCCCGTCACGGTCCAGGTCCAGGACTCCGCCGGTGGGATCGGGCTCCACCCGTTCACGGTTCGCGTCTTCACCAGCCAGCCCCCGCAGATCACGTCCTCCGCTCCGCCGGGCGGCGTGACCGTGGGCGAGCTCTACGAGTACGACATCGACGCCACCGATCCCGAGGGAGGTGTGCTGGGTTTCGTGCTGGAGACGGGTCCCCTCGGGATGAGCATCGACGGCACCACGGGCCTGGTCTCCTGGGTCCCGGCCCCCGGTCAGGAGGGAGTCCATTCCGTCCGCGTCCGGATCACCGACGGGCAGGGCGGAGAAGTCGTGCACGCGTTCACCGTCCTGGTCCAGGGGATGAACGGCCCTCCGGCCATCACCTCGGCTCCGCCCACGGGTGGTGCGCGGGTCGGTGTGAGCTACGCCTACGACGTCAACGCCGTGGATCCGGACGGCGACGCCCTGACGTACCAGCTGACGGCGGCCCCGGCGGGCATGTCGATCGTCGCCTTCTCGGGGCAGATCACGTGGACACCCACGGCGGCCCAGCTCGGATCGCACCTCGTCGACGTCCTGGTGTCCGACGGGCGGGGTGGAACCGCGACGCAGGCCTACACCCTCTCGGTCCTGGATCCCGGCACCGCGCCCTTCATCACGTCGACGCCCCCGGCCGGTCCGTCCTACGCGGGCTTCGCCTATTTCTACGACGTGGAGGCGCTGGACCCCGACGGCGGCCTGTTGGCGTTCAGCCTCCAGACGGCACCCGCGGGGATGACGATCGATCCGAGCACGGGGCTCATCGACTGGAATCCCGTGCTCGCCCAGCTCGGCCTGAACGTGGTCATCGTCGTGGTCACGGACCCCGACGGGGAATCGGCGTCGCAGGCGTTCACGATCGACGTCCTCTCGCCTCCGGGGAACTTCTCTCCGCTGATCGTCTCCAGTCCGCCGAGCAGCGTCCCCGTGGGAGCCGCCTACCAGTATCCGGTCGTGGCCACCGACATGGACGGTAACGTCCTCGCGTACGGGCTCACCACGGCTCCGCTGGGCATGGCCATCGACCCCGTCACGGGTTTCGTCGACTGGACGCCGTCGATCGCGCAGGTCGGTTTGAACCCCGTCGTGGTCCAGGTGGACGACGGAGCGGGCGGAATCGCAACGCAGAGCTTCTCCGTGCGGGTGTTCGATGCCGTCAATACCGGACCGAGCATCGTCTCGATCCCGGTCTTCAACGGGACGGAGGGCGTGCCCTACGCCTACGCCGTGATCGCGCAGGACCCGGATCTCGATCCGCTCACCTTCAGCCTCACCAAGGCACCGCTCGGCATGACGGTCGACGCCGCCACGGGCTTGATCACGTGGATCCCGTCCGCGACACAGGCGGGTCAGTACGACGTGGAGGTGGTCGCCGACGACGGACGCGGGGGCACGGCGACGCAGGGTTACACGCTCGACATCGCGGAGGGCGTCAACCTCGCGCCCCGCATCACGACCCTTCCTCCGACGTCGGGCGTGGAGGGGGTCCTCTACTCCTACGACGTCGAGGCGAGCGACGGTGAGGGAGATCCCCTGACCTTCCTGCTCGCGTCGGGCCCCATGGGTATGGGCCTCGACACGGCGACGGGGCTCATCGAGTGGACGCCGTCGGACGCTCAGGCCGGCGTGCACGCGGTCACGGTCTCGGTTGCGGACGACAAGGGCGCGACGGACACCCAGACCTACAGCATCGACGTGCTCGAGGCCCTGAACTCGTCTCCGGTCGTCACCACCACGCCGAACACGCGGGCCTTCGTGGACACGGCGTATGCGTACGACGTCGACGCGACGGACTCCGAGCTGGATCCGCTGACCTTCCGCCTGCTCCAGGCTCCGGCCGGCATGACCGTGGACGCGGTGACGGGGGTGATCGACTGGCTGCCCGACGCCGGCCTGCTGGGGGACCACGCGGTCGAGGTCGAGGTCGACGACGGTCGCGGCGGCACTGCGCAGCAGCTCTACACGGTGGAGGTCGTGGACGACGAGGACGCGCCCGTCGTCCGCGTCGTCGCTTCACCGGCCGTCGTGAATCCGGGGGCGAACACCGTGGTGACCGTGCTCGCCGTGGACCGTTACGGCATCGCCTCGCTCGAGCTGACCGTGGACGGGACTCCCGTGCCGCTGGATGCGAGCGGGCGAGGCGTGTTCTCGTCTCCGACGCCGGGGGTCTACACCGCTGAGGGACGCGCCTTCGACGTTGCAGGTGGCGTGGGCGTCGACACCACGGAGATCCTCGTGCGGGATCCCTCGGTCCAGGGTTTCCCGACGGTCGCGATACAGAGTCCGGCCGAGGACGATCTCCTCGACGCGACCGTCGACATCGTCGGGACCGCGTCCGGATCCGACTTCGTCGGCTACACGCTGGCATACGCCCCCAACGGGACGAGCTCGTTCGTGACGTTCGCCTCGGGATCCGCTCCCGTCGTCGACGACGTCCTGGGGAGCCTCGACCCGACGGTGATGGAGAACGGCGGCACCACGATTCGCCTGACGGCCACGAACCTGGGAGGCTTGAGCGCGTCCACGTCGATCGTCGTCGAGGTCGACTCGGGCGAGCGCAAGCCGGGCCTGTTCACGCTCACTTTCAACGACATCAGCACGAACTTCGGAAGCATCCCGCTCGACGTGCTCCGCGTGTACGACAGCCGCGACAAGACGGTCGGGGACTTCGGGATCGGGTGGAAGCTCGGGCTGAACGGGATCCGGCTCGTGGAGAGCCGGAAGCCGTCCAGTGATTGGGAGCAGAGCTTTACCACCGTTGGCACTCTGTTCCCGGTCATGGTCTACACCATCCAGGAGACGAGGACACACACAGCGACGATCTACCGAAGCGGACAGCGCAAGGAGCAGTTTGCACCTGTACCCGTTCCCGCCACCCAGCAGTTCTTCTCGATCGCGGTCCTCAACGGCATCGACTACGCGCCGGTTGGCGAGAGCGCAGGCACCCTCGTGCCGAGCGGACAGCCCTCAAATGTCGTTCCCGGTACCGATGGTCCGGTCGAGTTCTTCGACTTGGACTTCAATCCTTATGACCCAAGCCAGTTCACATACACGGACACCTCGGGCGTACGGTACGTCTTCGACGAGACCTCACCCGGAAGTCTTCGTCACACACTCGGCGCGATCATCGATCTGAACGACAACGTCGTCTCACTGACACCAAACGGAATCCTCTCCTCCGCGGGCAGCACACTGCAGTTCCAGCGAGACGGCCAGGGCAGGATCTGGATCGCGACGGACGTAGCGGGGAATTCGGTCCAGTACCTGTATGACGTCCTGGGCCGACTGGAGACGGTCATCGATCCGCTCGGAAACGAGACCAAGATCTACTACGACGAGAACCACAACTTGACCGAGATCGTCGACCCACTCGGCAACCGGGCGGTGCGGAACGAGTACGACCCGGATGGACGACTTGTCTGCGTCATCGATGCCCAGGACAACAAGACCACCGTCGAACACGACCTTGCGGCCAACATCGAGATCGTCACCGACCGCCACGGCAACGCAACGATCTACCAGTACGACGACGAGGGCAACGTCACTTCGATGACAGACGCCCTCGGGCACGTGAGCACCTTCCAATACGACGCCAGGGGCAACTTGACCAAGGAGATCGATCCCCTGTTGCGTGAGTCCACGAAGACCTACGACGGTGACAATCTGCTGACCGATACGGACTTCGATGGCAACACGAGCGTGTTCACTTACAACGCCAATGACCAGGTTCTCACCGCTACCGACCCACTGACGGAAACGACCATCTACAAGTACACGGCAGAGGGAAACCTGGAGTTCACAGAGGATCCAAATGGAGCCGTGACGTCCTTCACGTACACGCCGGCCGGTCTCCTCGAGACTCGCGAAGACGACCTTGGTAACGTCACGACGTTCCAGTACGACGCGGGGGGAGACCTGGAGTCCGTGGAGGACCCGCTGGGGAACGTGACTACCTTCACGTACGACTCCACGGGGAACCAGCTGACCGACAGCCGAACGCGCACGCTCCCCGACGGAACGCTAGAGACGATCACGAACACGCGGGTCTACGACGCGCTGGGGAGGGTGGTCGAGACCATCGACGCCCTGGGCGGCGTGACCCAGACGAGCTACGACGCGGCCGGTCGCGTGGAGAAGACGACGGACCCCAACGACAACGAGACCCTGTTCACGTACGACGCCCGGGGCGACCTGGTCGAGACGACCTACGCCGACGGCTCGAAGGAGGTCGTGGCCTACGACGAGGAGGGCCGCGAGCTCACCCGGACGAACCGAGACGGGCGCACGACGACCTTCGAGTACGACGTACTGGGACGGTTGGAGCGCACCATCCACCCGGATCTCACGGACACCCGCGTCGAGTACGACGAGGTCGGGCGCGTGAGGACGATCTGGGACGAGCGCGACAACGCCACGACCACGGAGTACTTCCAGAACCAGCAGGTAACACGGGACGCTCTCGGGAACGAGCGCGTCCAGGACTTCGACGGAGCGGGACGGCTGATCCGCACCACCGACGCCCTTCTGAGGGTGACGGAGTTCGTCTACGACGACGTCGGGCGACTGGTGGAGACGATCTTCCCGGACACCACGACGACTGAGACGGTGTACGACTCGATCGGGCGTCGCATCGTGGAGATCGACCAGCTGAAGGAAGAGACCCGCTACGGCTACGACCCCCTCGCCCGGCTGCTCACGGTTGAGTACCCGCCGGGCGTCGTGACGACCTACACCTACGACGAGGTCGGCAACAACCGGACCCAGGAGGACGCCGAGGAGCGGATCACCGAGCTCGAGTACGACGCGCTCGGGAGACTGACCACGCGGCGGCGCCCGCTGGGGCAGGAGGAGGCCTTCCAGTACGACGCCGTCGGGAACCGGATCGCCCGCACGGACTTCAACGGGGAAACGACCGAGTTCGTCTACGACTCGAACAACCGCCTGGTGGAGAAGGTCTTCCCCGACGTGACGAGCGTCGTGTACGACTACACCCCCGGCGGCCTCCGGACACTCGCGGGCGGCGACACCTACGAGTACGACGGCCGGAGCAGATTGACCCGCGAGACAAAGAGTTCGGGAGTCGTGCTCGACTACGACTACGACGAGGCCGGGAACCGAACGGAGCTGACCACTCCGCTAGGCACGACGACATACGCGTTCGACGAGCTCAACCGGCTCAGCACGGTGACCGACCGCATGATGCGGACAGCTACCTACGCGTACGACGATGTGGGCAAGGTGACGTCCCTGACCTACCCCAACGGCGTGGTCGCCACATCCGTGTACGACGACATGGACCGCGTGAAGACGCTCACCAACACCGGACCGTCGGGAATCCTCTCGTCCTACCAGTACGGTTTCGACCTGGCCGGCCGCCGCACGTCGGTGTCCGAGTCGGGCTTCGCCACGACCGCCCGGACCGTTGCCTACACCTACGACATGGCCGGCCGCCTCGAGACGGAGACGATCGACGAGCCCGGGACCGCCGACGACGTGCAGTTCGCGTACGCGTACGACCTCGTCGGGAACCGCCTGACAAAATCGAGCACGACCGGGGGCGTCACGGACACCACAACATACGTCTATGACGACAACGACCGCCTGCTCGCGGAAACGGCGGGGGTCACGGCCTTCGTCTACACCTACGACGACAACGGCAACCAGCTCACCAAGAGCGAGGGAGCGTCCGCCGATCTCTACACCTGGGACTTCGAGGACCGGTTGGTGTCCGCCGACATCAAGCTAGGCCAGAGTCCTGGAGTGATGGCGTACGTGTACGACGCTGATGGCATTCGAACCTACAGAATAGAAAACGGCGACTCCACGGAACTCGTTTTCGATAAACATCGGTTGGATGCCCAGGTAGTAGCCAAGATTTGTTCGGGCGCATGGACCGAATGGGTCTTGGCGGATCGACGAATCTCCAGAGAGGACGGTGGAGTGCAATTCTATCTTATGGATGGCCTTGGATCTGTCCGTCAACTCGTGGACGAAATGGGTTTGGTCGATGGAGCGTACGTCCTTGGAGCATTTGGCGAACTAAGGGGCGCCAGCGGGGTTTCCGCCGAGTTCCTTCTGCGAGGGGAAGAGTACGATCCGGTGCTTAGTGCATACTACCTTCGCGCCAGGTACTATCAGCCGTCAGACGGGCGGTTTCTGGCAGCGGATCCCTTTGCCGGAGGTCTTTCCAGACCAGCGAGCTTGCATCGATATGCGTATGTAGAGAATAACCCTCAGAATCTTGCGGACCCTCTCGGGCTGTTTAGCCTGCCCGAGATTGGTGCAACTCTGGGAGTTTTCAGCGTCCTTACAGCGATCGCATTTCCAACGGGTAATGCCTACACGCCCGGGAATCTCGACCAGGATTTTGATCTCTTCGTGCGCAGCTTTGCTCCGTGGCCAACCTTCGGTGGTGGCGTTGTCCTTGGGGACAATCGTTCGTTTTCGACGAGCCTTAGCGACACGTCTCGTGTAGCTACTCGGGTGGAACTGCAATTGTCGAATGGGAGCATTACTCAGTCGAACGCTAGCGCCTGCTCAGATCCGTCTTATCTTGCTGGTGGTCAGCCCATAGGAACTGGGCAGCCTTCAGTGAGAGTGCGCCGGACTAATGCAAGAGCGATCTCCATACATTTGTCGGGGGCGATTCCGTTTCCTCCCGGTGCACCAGAGATTGACGTGCGCTTGGACTTGCGCATCGATAGCGTGCGCGGGCAAGAGTTATCAGTCTCAGGTCGTATGACGGGCGATCAGTTCCCCAATAGCGAGGCCTTCTTGATGAATCGATTGCAAAGGTCCGAGATGCTCCATACATTCCAAACTCCATTCAGTGCAAACAGCGGTCCGTACACCAATCTGTGGGGCAATAGCAATCGGCCTATGGGAAGCTTCAAGAAGCGGATCCCTGGATTCCTTCTCGGGGACCGCAACCAGCCGACGATCCTCCCACAGGGCACTGCCTGCATTGGCGGTGTCTGATGAGAAACCACGTCACTGACCTCTGACCTCAACGGCGTGGATGTCGGGATCTAGGCTCGCTCGGACCCCAAGGTCGCCGGGCAGGTCTGCCCCCTAAGCGGAAGTCAGTTCGATCCTCCTAGCAGTAACGAGTTCGTTTACGCAAGTTCAGACCCTATTGGTCGAGTAGATCCGGCCGGCCTCTTCAGCTTGATTGAGCTACGGTGACTCAACAAATCCTTGCTTTAGGCCTATTCAATGGTGTGGCGATCTCCCCCCCGCTGGAAGAGAAACTGGTCCATCCTCTGGGCTTCGCGAACTCCTACTACCGGTCCGAGTCAGGGCTCCCCAACATTGGCAAGTTCGGTTGGACTCGTAAGGACAAGAATCAGCTCAAGTTCCATGGTGGAGTTGATCTCTCGGTTGACGCCGGAAACCGCGTGTACGCCATTGCGGATGGAGTCGTGATCAAGAGGAACGAAAAGGCGGAACTCAACGAGGGGGAGGTCTGTCGTCATTAGGTTTATGAGCGGAGGGAAGACGTACTTCGCCAAGTTCTGGCATCTCTCGAGCATCGAAAGAAGCTTGACGTTAGGGAGCCTCGTAAGGCGAGGTCAGCCAATCGGAAGGACAGGCTGCTCCGGCAATGCCCGTAGAGAGAGCCCCCACCTTCACTTTGAAGTACGCGATCAGTGAACGGGTCGAACGGGTGGCGCGGCGATTAATCCCGTGAGCCTCTACGCGCGTTTCGAGATAAGGCCGCTTGGCTCTCTGAGAACGCGGTGGCTGCTCCGAACAAAGGCTGCGTTCCGAGATGAGGAGATGAGGTAGAACCTCGACATCCTGAGCGTCGGCGGGCGGCGGGGTTCGCGAGCTACTCGTACCCCAGGTCGTCGACGTACCCGTAGCTACCCCAGTCCCCGTGGTCTCCCCACAGGTAGAAGCTGCGATCCTGACGGATCCACTCCCGCAGGTCCTCCGGGTCGTAGGTCTCGAGCTCGACCTGGTCGCGCGGCGTCCAGCCGAGGAAGCGCTCACCGTAGAGCCACAGCTCCTCGATCCCCGCGTCCGGCGCGGGCACGTCGGGCAGCCGGGCTCGATCGAGCGGGGCGGGTTCGAGCTCGTCGACGAAGAGGTCCCCCTCGAGCGCCGGCGGACTCGCAGCGCTCGGGTCGGGTCGCATCGCGATCCAGACCGCCGCGGCCAGGACCAGGAGTCCCAGCGCGAGCACCAACCGACGCGCGTGTCCGTCCATCAGCGGGATTCTACTCCGCTCCGGCGAGGAGGTGCGTGAGGGCCTCGGGGTCCCCGTCGTTCTCCGCGGGCTCGATCCCGAGCACTCGCGCGAAGAGCTCGTACAGGTGGACGCTCTCGAACGCGGGGACGACCGCCCGCTCCCGGAACGAGGGACCGCGAGCGGCGAAGAACGCGTGCATCCGGGGATCGGCGGGGTCGTACCCGTGCGTACCGCCGGCGGGTGCTCGCCGTACGCGCTCGAGGTGATCCGCGTCGAAGACGATCCGCCAGCCCGGATCGGCGAGCCCGACCACGTCGGGCACGCGCGGGTGCCGGAAGTGGAAGCGGGCCGGCACGTCTTCGCGCGCCCACACGGCGAGGTTCGGGTGAGCTCCACGCAACCTCTCGAGGACGCGCTCCTGCCGCGCGTCGTCGGCGCGGATGCCGAGCACCGGTGACAGCGTCACGACGTGCAGGTCGTCGAGCAGATCGGCGCCGAGCAGCTCCTCGAGCACGATCACGCGCTCGTGACTGCGGGCCACCATGCCGTGGTCGCTCAGGATCACGACGTCGGTGCTCCCCGCGATGCCGCGCTCCTCGAGCCCCTCGAAGAGCGCGCCGACGTGACCGTCGATCTCGAGCACGGCCTCCGCGACGGCGCTCGAGTGGGGGCCGTGCTCGTGGCCCTCGTGGTCGACGCGGTTGAAGTACAGCGTGATGAACGACGGGCGCTCCGCGCGCGGCAGATCGAGCCAGGCCAGGACGCGCCGAACGCGCTCCTCGCCGGGAATCGTGTAGTCGTAGGGCGTCCAGTAGGTCGGGCGGCGCCCGGCGATCTCGGCCTCCGACCCCGGCCAGAACATCGTGGCGGAGACGAGCCCCTGCCGCCCGGCCGTCGCCCACAGCGGTTCGGCGCCCCACCAGCGCCCGTCCCGCACCTGCTCGCCGTCGCGGATGCGGAACGTCTCGTCGAACACGGGGTCGTACATCGTGTTCCCGATCACGCCGTGGCTCGCCGGCCGACGCCCCGTGACGATCGTGTAGTGGTTCGGGAAGGTCTCCGTCGGGAAGACGGACACGAGCGCATCCGCGCGCACGCCTTCGTCCGCGAAGCGAGCGAGGTTCGGGGCCTCGTGGAGGTCGAGGTAGTCCCGGCGAAAGCCGTCGATCGAGACGAGGATCAGCGCCCGGGGCGCGGGCGGTGCCGGCGGCGACGGAGGGCCGCCGCTCCCGCAAGCGAGGAGCGCGAGGACGACCGCGGCGAGCGCCGTGCGCAGGACCACGCCCCGCTCAGCCCCCGAGCGCCTTGCCGGCGATCTCGCCCACGTCCTTCGACAGACCGGGCTTCGCGAGGATGCGCTCGAGCTCGTGGCACATGAGCTCCTGCCGCGAGGGGTCGAAGTCGCGCCAGGGATTGAAGGCGGAGACCATGCGCGAGGCCACCTGCGGGTTGAGCTCGTCGAGCGCCAGCACGTGGTCGGCCAGGAACCGGTAGCCCGCGCCGTCGGCACGGTGGAAACGGACCTGGTTCCAGAGGCAGAACGCTCCCAGCAGCGAGCGGACGCGATTGGGGTTCTCGAGGGTGAAGTCGGGATGGCTCGCGAGCTCCTGGACGTGCTGGAACGTACGTTCGTGCGTGGAGCGGGCCTGGGCCGCGAACCACTTGTCGATGACCAGGGGGTCCTCCTTCCAGCGCTCGTAGAAGGCCGCGAGGGTCTTCGCGCGCGCGGGATGGTCGAGGCGTGCGAGGATCGCGAGCGCCGCGAAGGAGTCGGTCATGTTGTTCGCTCGTTCGAACTGACGTGCGACGAGACCGATGGTTTCCTCGGTCTCGAGGGAGGCCAGGTAACCGAGCACGCAGTTCGCGAGGAACCGGCGGTCGACGGACGCGCGGTCGTCCGTGTAGGGGCCGTCCGAGCGGTTGGCGTCGTAGGTGGCGCGCAGGGCCTCGGCGTGGCGCGCCGCGAGCTCGCGCACGGCGGACATCCGCGCCGCGAACAGGGCGTCGGGGTCGACCACGTCCTGGTGCTGCGCGAGCTCCTTCTCCGGGGGCAGCGTGAGGGCGAGCGCCTTGAGCGACCCGTCGAGCGCCGAGTCGGTGAGGACGTGCCCGAACGCGTCGGCGAGACCGTCGGAGAGGACGAGCGGCTCACCCGCCTGCGCGCGTCCTGCGAGGGTCAGGAGCTCGCCGCGCGCGAGCTCCTGCACCGCGTCCCAGCGGTTGAACGGATCGCTGTCGTGAGCGGCGAGGAAGGCCAGTTCGCCGTCGGGCCGCTCGATCTCGAGGTACACGGGCGCGGAGAAGTCGCGCAGGAGCGACGGCACGGGGCGCTCGGAGACGCCGGTGAAGACGAACGTCTGCTCGGACTCCACGAGGTCGAGCACGCGCGTCGTGGCCGTACCTCCGGACTCGCCCTCGAGGGCGAGCTCGAGGTCGCGGCCGTCCGCACCGAGGAGCCCGACGGCCACCGGCACGTGCAGCGGACTCGAGTCCGGACCCGCGTGCTGTTCCGGGAGCGACTGCTCGAGGCGCAACGTGTAGGTCTCCGCCGTCGCGTCCCACGTCCCCTGCGCGCGGACCGTGGGCGTCCCCGGTTGCGCGTACCAGCGGGCGAAGCGCTCGAGGTCGGCGCCGTTGGCGTCGGCCATGGCGGCGCGGAAGTCGTCGCACGTCACGGCGTCGCCGTCGTGCCGCTCGAAGTAGAGGTCCATCCCCTTCCTGAACCCGTCCCGGCCCAGCAGCGTCTGGTACATCCGCACGACCTCCGCGCCCTTGCGGTACACGGTGTTCGTGTAGAAGTTGTCCATCTTGACGTAGGACTCGGGCCGCACCGGGTGCGCGGTCGGTCCCGCATCCTCCGCGAACTGGACGGTGCGAAGGCCCTGGACGTCGTAGATGCGCTTGACGGCCGCCGACGTCGTGTCGGCGGTGAACTCCTCGTCGCGGAAGACGGTCAGCCCCTCCTTCAGGGTGAGCTGGAACCAGTCGCGCAGCGTCACGCGGTTGCCCGTCCAGTTGTGGAAGTACTCGTGCGCGATGACGCCCTCGATCCCCTCGTAGTCGTCGTCGGTCGCCGTCTCGGGCCGGGCGAGCACGTAGGCGGAGTTGAAGACGTTCAACCCCTTGTTCTCCATCGCCCCCATGTTGAAGTCGCTGACCGCGACGATCATGTAGAGGTCGAGGTCGTACTCGAGCCCGAAGCGCTCCTCGTCCCAGGCCATCGACTTCTGGAGCGAGCGCAGCGCGTGCTCGCACTTGTCGACCTCCTTGGGCTCGACCCAGATCTCGAGCCGAACGTCGCGCCCCGACCGCGTCGTGAAGCTCCCCGCGTGACACGCGAGGTTCCCGGCGACGAGCGCGAACAGGTAGCTCGGCTTGGGGAACGGGTCCTGCCAGCGGACGCGATGGCGCCCGTCGCCCAGGTCCTCCTCCGCGAGTCGGTTTCCGTTCGAGAGCAGCACGGGGCAGGCCTCGCGGTCGCCGGTGATCTCGACCGTGTAGCGCGCCATCACGTCCGGCCTGTCGAGGAACCACGTGATGCGACGGAAGCCCTCGGCCTCGCACTGCGTGCAGTAGTTCCCGTTCGAGAGGTAGAGCCCGGAGAGCGTCTTGTTCCCGGCCGGCGCGACCGCGACCTCCGTCTCGAGCTCGAAGCGGTCGGGGACTCCGGGAATCACGAGCCGCTCGTCGCCCGCGGAGTACTCCTCGGGCCCGAGCTCGCGACCGTCGATCCGAACGGCCAGCGTCTCGAGCTCCTCGCCGTGCAGGACCAGCGGGGCGGTTCCGTCGTTCTCGTTCTCGTTTCGACGCACGCTCGAGCGCGCCCGGATCCGCGTCCGATCCGGGTCGAGATCGAAGGACAGGTGGACCTCGTCGATCCAGTGCGCGGGAGCGCAGTAGTCCTTGCGATGAACGGGTTGGGGCTCTTCCACCTGGATGGTCATTGCGGTTCTCCTGTGTCCGGCGAACAGTCTCGCAAGTCTCCACACCAGGTGAAGACCCCGCGCGCGGTTTCGGCGTCTCGCTCGTGTGCGACCCGTGTTCCGGATCGGTACACTCCGCCGCGAGCGCCCTCGGGCGCCGCACCGAGGCACACGTGAAGATCAGCCGTCGAACCGGGATCCTCGTGGGGCTGGCGGTCCCGGTCGGCCTGATCCTCGTCCTCGAGCTCGTCTGCCGCGCGCTGTTCCCGATCCCGCCGGTG
The DNA here is from genome assembly GCA_029259655.1 of Planctomycetota bacterium. Taxonomy (GTDB): domain Bacteria; phylum Planctomycetota; class UBA1135; order UBA1135; genus OFTM220. Next base: position 13,039 of record JAJDET010000260.1, on the reverse strand, counting down.
GCGGCCGCGCTCCCCGAGAAGCCGCCCGGGACCTTCCGGGTCATCACGGTCGGCGGATCGACGGTTCGCGGACTGCACGTCCCCGAGCTGGGGTTCGTCGCGCAGCTCGAGGCCATCCTTCACTCGGTACGGCCCGAGCGCGCGTTCGAGGTGCGGAACTACGGCAAGGGGGCCCGGAGCTCCACCGGCGTGCGCGCCGTGGTCGAGGCGACCGTCGACGACGACCCGGACCTCTACGTGATCCTCACCGGACACAACGAGTTCCTCTTCCGCAGCGGGAGCGGCGGGACGGCCGAGTCGGTGCGCGAGTGGTTGAGGCAGTCGGCTCTCTTCCGCGCGGGGCAGAAGGCCGTGGCCAGGCTGTCGACGGTCGAGAGCGACACCGACTACGTCCTGCCGAAGAAGCTCGTCCCCTACGATCGCGAGAGCGCGTGGTGGAAGGAGAAGGCCAGGACCTACCTCGACAACCTCGACGCCATCCTCGAGCTCGCCGGCGCGCGCGGCATCCCGGTCGTCCTCTGCACCGCGCCGGCCAACCTGCTGGACTGGCCGCCGGTGTACCGGGGCGTGGCCTGGGCGTCGGCCAACCCGGACCACGACGCGGACATCGCGCGCATCGAGGGCCTGCTCGCGGCAGGCGACCCGAACGGGGCGCTCGCGGCCGCGGAGGCGACGGTCGCGGCGCACGGCCCCGACGCGATGATGTCGTGGCTCTCGGGGCAAGCGCTCGCGGAGCTCGGACAGACCGACGAGGCGCGCGACGCGCTGCACTTGTCCGTGGAGCTCGATCCGTACCCGTGGCGCGTACTGCCCGAATTCAACGAGCGCATTCGCGAGATGGGTTCGCGGCCGGGCGTGCACCTGGTGGACGTGGAACGGACCTTCGAAGAAGCGTCGGAGAACGGCCTGGTCGGGTTCGACCTCGTCAGCGACAACTGTCACCCGACTCCGCTCGGAAACGCGATCGCCGCGCTCGCCATCGCAGCCACGATGTCGGGGAACGGCCTGTTGCTCGAAGGCGGGACGAAGCTGCCGACTGCCGAGGCGTGGCTCGACGAGTTTCTCGCGGGGCTCGAGGACGAGGGGCGCCTGCACGAGCTCCGCGTCCACTACATGCTCGAGAACGGTATCTACTGCATGAAGACCCCGTTCCGGAACTACGAGACGTCGGAGACCTACTTCGCGTCGGGGATCGAGCTCGCGCCGGACAACTGGGTGCTCTGGGCCAACCACGGGACCCTGGCGCTGCTCACCGGGGAACAGGCTGTGGGTGAGGCGCGCCTCGCGAAGGCGGCGGAGCTACGCGGGGCACCGCTGGACAGGAGTGCAGCCGAAAAAGTCCCGTACCTCCTCGAGGCGACGGCTCGCACCGGAATCGACCTCGCGGCCCTCTCCCCGCCCGAGTAGCGAGAACGCATTTCCGGGCCCCTGCAGGGGGAGCTCCCGGGCTGCCGGCTCGTCGAGCCCCGATCTCTTAACCGGTGGTATGCTTGTCTCTCGCCGTCCGCCCTCTCACCACCTCGCCCACTCGGGTCACCATGCAGAGCACTCTCATCCGCAGCCTCGCCCTGGTTTTCGCGCTCTCGGCCGCGCCCGCGAGCGCCCAGATCGAGATCCACACGATCAACATCGGACGCGGTGACTGTGCGCTCATCCTCTCGCCGACCGGGACGCGCGTCCTGCTCGACACGGGGAAGCCGGGCGACGGCAACGCGGTCGTGATTCCCTACCTCCAGTCGGTCGGCGTCACGGACCTCGACTACATCCTGATCTCGCACTACGACGGCGATCACATCGGCGGCGTTCCGGAGCTCATGGCGGCGGGCTACACGCCGCTCGCGGTGTACGACCGCGGCGACCTCGACGCCGAGATGCACTCGATCTGGCAGGACTACGTCAACGCGATCGGCGGCCTGCGGACGCAGATCACCTCCGGGATGGTTCTCGACCTCGGCGGTGGCCTCACGATGACGAACTACATCGTGAACGGCGAGATCTTCGGCGGTCCGACGATCGGCGTCATCGGCAAGGTCGAGAACGCAAAGTCGGCGGGTTGGAAGCTCGAGTACAACAACTTCGACTACGGGACCTTCGGGGACATCGGGGACACGTTCGAAGGCGCGCTCGGCCCCGTCGTCGGCGACCTGGACGTGTACAAGGCGAGCCATCACGGCAGTCCGACCTCCAGCTCGATCCCGTGGGTCGCCGCAGTCACACCTGACGTGACCTTCGTCTCCTCCGGGTCGGACTCGTCGAACCCGAAGCAGCAGACGTTCAACCAGATCACGACCTCGAGCGCGATGCGTTGGATCTACATGACCAACGACTCGTACACGCTGACGCAGGGCGGGCGGCCGGCCTACGACCACATGGTCCTCAAGACCACGGGCAGCGGGTACACGATCGAGGGGGCGACAATCCGCAAGATGGAGTTCCTCTACGACGAGATCACGTCGCCCGTCACGGCTCAACCCGGGGACATCGCCCTGTCGGAGTTCCTGGTCGATCCCGCCAGCGTGGTCGACACCGAGGGCGAGTACATCGAGATCACGAACCTCACCACGAAGAGGTTCTCGATGCGCGGATGGACGCTGCACGACAACGCCGGTGACTCGATCACGATCTCGACCAACGCGATCCTCGGCCCGCGCGAGTCTCTGCTCATCGCCGCGCAGGGCGACATCGGCCGCAACGGCGGCATCGTTCCGCACGCCGTCTGGCCGCTCAACGGGTTCGCGCTCAACAACAGCGGCTGGGATCGGATCATCCTCGAGAACGAGCTGGGCACGAGGCTCGTCGACCACTTCCACCCGGGCACCCAGACCGCCGGCAAGTCCTGGGAGCGCAAGAACCTGTACGAGCCGCTCGACACGGGCAACATGGCGCTCGGCACCCAGGTCTTCGGCCTCGGGGACCGCGGCACGCCGGGAGACCGCAACAGCTCGGACACGACTCCGTGGAACCCGGACCTGCGGACGATCGCCCCGAACGTGGGGCTCGTCACGGGAGGCAAGTGGGTGACCCTGACGGGCTACGACATCGCGTCCTACTCGCCGCCGGTGATCGTCTTCGGCGCGGCGGGCGCCGCGACGGGTGTTCAGATCCTCGACCAGAACACGGTCCTGGCGCGCTCGCCGGCGCTCGTCGGTAACGGGAAGAACGCGCGCCTGTTGGCCATGGTGTGGTCGAAGCTCGCGGAGGGTCCCCTCACGGTCCCGATCACGCTGCTCACGGCGAGCGGGGCGTCCGTGCTCGACGAGGCCTTCACCTACGAGCTCCCGTTCGACCTGCCGCTCAAGGCTCCGAAGCAGCCGTAGCTCGCACGGGCTTGGACTCGGGCTCGAATTCGATCGAGCGCTGCCGGCCGGACGCGTAACCTGCCCCTCCCGCGCATCCGCGCGGTGACGAGTTGGAATCCTCGACGAGCACGTCCAGCGGCGCCCGTCCCGGCCTGCTCCTTCGGAGCCTGCGCATCGGGCTCTTCGTCGGCGCAGCGGCCTACCTCGTCGCCCTCGTCGGACTGGCCGCGATCCGGATCCCCTACCCGTTCGAGCTCGAGTGGATGGAGGGCGGCTGCGTGGATGCGGTGCGCCGCACGCTGAGTGGGCGCACGATCTACCCGGAGCCCTCGCTCGAGTTCATCCCGTTCCTCTACACGCCGCTCTACTTCTGGCTGTGCGCGCCGATCGCGGCGGCCACGGGCGTCGGGTACCTCCCGCTGCGGCTCTTCTCCTTCGCGTCCTCGCTCGCGTGCATGGTCGCGATCTTCTGCCTCGTCCGGCGCGAGACGGGGAGCTCGTACGCGGGTGCGCTCGGCGCGTTCCTGTTCGCCGCGATGTTCGAGCTCACGGGCTTCTGGTTCGACGTCTCGCGGGCGGACACGCTGTTCCTCTTCATCCTGCTCATCGCGGTCTACCTGCTTCGCTTCCGGGCCGCGACGCCGAAGGGATTGACGCTGGCGGGCGTCGTGCTCTTCCTCTCCTTCTTCACGAAGCAGACGGCGCTCTTCGTCTCCGTACCGCTGGTCACCTGGGCCGTCCTCGTGCACGGGCGGCGCGCGCTGTGGTTCGCCGTCACCTTCGGCGTGCTCACGGTCGTCTCGACGCTCGTCATGGAGTGGGCGACGGACGGCTGGTACCTCTACTACATCATCGAGACGCCGAGCACCCACCCGGTGTGGGAGCGCTTCTCGCGGCACTTCTGGCTCGAGGACATGGGGCGGCCGCTCCTGGTCGCGATCGCGATCGGTCTCGCGTTCCTCTTCGTGGGCGGGACGCGGTGGATCGGGTCCGTCGCGCGGGACCTGTTCCTACCCGCAGCGCTGGGCGCGGTCGTCTTCGCCGTCGCGAGCGCGGCCGGGCTCGGGCTCGAGAAGGCCGGCGGAGCCGGGGTGGCCGGCGGAATCGCGTATCTCCTGTTCCTGCGCCGCGGCCCGACGGAGCTCTCCCGGGATGCGCAGGCGCGCGCGTTCTGGGCCTTCGTCTTCGCGGGGCTCGTGCTCGGCGGCTGGTACGTGCGCCGCCGGACCGGGAGCTTCAACAACATCGTCATCCCGACCTACGGCGGAGTGGCCGTGATGTTCGGCCTCGGAATGGCGCGGCTCCTGGCGGTCACGCGACCGAGACCGGTCGCGCAGGGCGTCGTCCTCGTCGCCGCGCTCTTCCAGTTCGTCCACCTGCGCTACGATCCGCGCGACCAGGTGCCGAGCGAACGACAGAGAGCGACCTACGAGGCCCTGGTGGCGCGCCTCGCCGAGCTCGACGGTGAGGTCTTCGTTCCGGCCCATCCCTGGCTACCCACGCTCGCCGGTAAGGAGAGCGCCGCGCATCGCCTCGCGATCGACGACTGCTACACCGATAACGTGGAGCGGGAGCTCACGTCGTCCATCCGCGACCGGCGCTGGTCCGCGGTCGTACTCGATCGCAGGTGGCGACACATCGAGGACCTCCTGGCGGAGCACTACGTCGACAAGGGCCCGCTGCTGGACGCTCCGCTGCGACCGATGACCGGGCTGTTCGCGCGCAAGCCGCCCACGCTCTACGTGCCGCGCGGGAGCGAGACGCCGTGAGCGACGCGAACGAGGGCGGTCGCCGGGTCCTCCTCCTGCGAGCGGCGTCGGTCGTCGTCGCGCTGGCGACGCTGTCGCTAGTGTTCCGCAGCGACCGCAACGCGATCGACTTCCCGCTGTCGGAGGACGGCTACTACTCGCTCTCGGTCGCGCGCAACGTCGCGCTCGGGAACGGCGTGACGATCGACGGCGAGTCCTGGACGAACGGCTTCCAGCCGCTGTTCACGCTGCTCTGCGTGCCGGGGTTCCTGGTCTCCGGCGGCGAGCGCGTGGTCGGCGTCCGCGCGGTGCTCTTCCTGCACTGGATCTTCCACGTTCTCACGGCCTGCGTCCTGGGAGCGATCGCCGGGGGCTGTTTCGACGGCGCGCGCCGCCGCTTCGTCTCCGCGACGACGACCCTCCTCTACCTGACGTCGTTCTCGGCGTTCCTGAACCACTTCAACGGCCTGGAGACGGGCTGCATCCTGTTCCTCCACGCGTGCACGTGGCGGTTCTTCGCGGCGCGGCCGCTCGAAGGGCTCGGTCGTCACGCAGCGCTCGGTGCTCTGCTCGGGCTGTGCGTCCTCGGCCGGATCGACGGCGCCTTCCTGACGGTGATGGCGGCGGTCGCCGTCGCGTTCTTCCCCGCGAACAGCGTGCGGGAGCGCGTGACGCGCTTCGCGACCGTCGGCGGGGCGGCGTTCCTCGTTTCCCTGCCCTGGTGGGCCTACAACCTGTGGCTCTCCGGCTCCCTGATGCCCTCCTCGGGGACCGCGCAGCAGATCCCGCTCGCCGAGCTCACGAGCGAGCTCCGCGAACGCCGGCTCTGGTTCGCCCTGACGGAGCCGCTCGAGCTCGCGATGCCGTGGCTCAACGCGACCCTGATCGCACCGGTTGGAAACGCCCTGGGCATGAAGAATCTCGCGACGATGGACCCGCGCGGGGGATTGCTCCAGCCCTTGATCGTCGCGCGCGCGGTCCTCGCGCTCGGCGTCCTCGTCGCCGCTGCACGCATCGTCGCCGGTCTTCGCGCGTCGCGCACGCGCGCCTTCGGCGCGGTCCTCGCACTCTTCGTCGCACTGCTCGTCGCCTACTACGCCTGGACCTCTTTCGCGGTCCACCACTACTGGCGCTACTTCTCGACGACGATGCTCGCCTTCACGGTCGCAACGGGTCTCGTCGTGGGGAGCCTGGCGGCCAGGTGGCGGCCGGCGGCAATCGTCCTCCTCGTCCTCACGATCCTCCCCGTCCCGCTCGCGGTCGGCTACGCCCACACGGACGAGCTCACGCAGCACCGCTACAAGGGCCGGCGCAACTCCTACTACTCGCAACAGGTCGCCCTGGTCGAGCGGAACGTCCCCGGGGGAGACCGGGTCGCGTCACGGAACTCCGGGACCTTCGGCTTCTTCCGCGACGGCGTCGTGAACCTCGACGGCAAGGTGAACCCGAAGGCACTCGAGCACGAGGACGAGCTCTGGCGCTATCTCGACGAGCGCGACGTGCGCTGGCTCTGCGACTGGCCGGACCACGTCACCCGGGCCCTCGGCGAGGATCCGGCGGCGAGGGGCTGGGAGCTCGTGGATCGCGAGGGCGGCTTCTACCTCTACCGGAAGGAGCCGTGAGCGCGGTCGCCGTGGTCGGTGCCGGAGTCGTCGGACTCACGGCTGCGCGTGCGCTCGAGGATGCCGGGTTCGCGGTTCGCGTGATCGCGGAGAAGAGCGGGCTCGAGGAGAGCTCGGGCGCCGCGGGAGCCGTGTGGTTCCTTTACGCGCCGGAGGTCGGCGAAGCGGATCGGCCGCGCGTGCACCGGATGGCGCGCGAGAGCCACGCCTGGCTCAGCGAGCTCGCGCGTTCGGTCCCGGCCGCCGGAGTGCGGGTCGTCGAGACGTGGGTCTCCGCGCGCGACGACGCGCCGCCCGAGTGGGCGGGGTCGATGCCCGTCGAGGCCGAGCTCGCGTTCGTCGAGACGTCCGGTGTACCGATCGAGCTCCGGCGCGAGGCCGACAGCCGGCCGGCGGGAGGCGCCTGGCGCTTTCGCGCGCCGGTGGTCGTCCCCCCGCGGCACCTCGCCTGGCTCGAGCACGGGCTCGCGCGGCCGATCGAGCGCCGCCGGGTCGACGACCTCGCACAGGTCGACGCGGATGCCGTCGTGCACTGCACCGGGCCCGCCGCCGAGCGGCTCGTCGACGACGCGGCGCTCGAGCCGCGCATGGGGCGGACCGTGGTCGCGACGACGGGTCGGCTCCCGCGCGATCGGGTGTTGATGGACGACCGTCACGAGGGCGGGATCTTCTACGCCATTCCGCGCGGCGAGGGCGGCGCGGAGGTCGTGCTCGGCGGGAGCGACGTGCCGCGCTCCCTCGGCGCGACGCTCGAGCCGTCGCCCGAGGCGGTGGCGGCCATCCTGGCTCGTCACGCCGAGCGGGGAATCGTCCCGGAGGGGCCGGTCCGCGAGCACATCGGATGGCGGCCGGGTCGGAACGGCGGCCCGCGCGTCGAGCTCGAGGGTCGCGTGGTCCACGCCTACGGCCACGGGGGAGCGGGGTTCACGCTCGCGCGCGGGACGGCGCTCGTCGTCGTCGAGCTCGTGCGCGAGGCGCTCGGGGCGTGAACGCTATGCTCGGCGCTTTCCGATGACGAGAATGGGGACGAACGAGCGCACACAGGCCTCCGTACACGTCGATCTCGACGGTGGAGCCGACATCTTCGCGGCCCACGGGTGGACGTACGAGCTCGAGGGCGACCCGATGTTCGCGAGCGGGCTCGCGAACGCGCTCGACTTCTTCGACGTCGAGGACGCGCGCGCCACGTTCTTCGTCATCGCTCGCGACCTGGGTGATCTCGCGAAGCGCCCGTTGCTCGAGGAGATCGTCCGCCGCGGTCACGCCGTGGCGTCGCACACGACGACGCACCGGCTGCTCCCCACGCTCTCGACCGAGGAGAAGCGACGCGAGGTGTTCGAGAGCAAGGCGCGGATCGAGGCCGAGCTCGGCGTCGAGGTCGAGGGTTTCCGCGCGCCGGGCTTCGCCATCGACCGCGAGTCGCTCGAGCTCGTGGCGGAGGCCGGTTACGCCTACGACTCCTCGCTCTTCCCGACGCAGCGGGACGCGGCGAAGACGCGGCTCCAGGGCGTGCTGCCCTTCCCGCACCGGCCGCTCGAGGGCCGGGAGCTCATCGAGGTGCCGATGCCCTCCCACGGCCGCATGCCCTTCCCGTTCCACCCGAGCTACAGCCTGGTGCTCGGCACCTGGTACTTCCGGCTGGGGCTCCGGCGGACGGAACACGGCGTCCCCCTCGTCCTCCTGTTCCACCTGACCGACTTCGCCGAGCCGCTGCCCTACGAGGCCATCGGGGGCGTGGGGAAGAAGCTCTTCACGATCTCGCACCTCTCGGCGCGCACGAAGCGCGAGCGCTGCCGGAAGATGCTGGCCCGGGTCCGGCGCGACTACGAGCTCGTGCCGACGCGGGCGCTGTTCGAGTCGGCACAGGGGTGACCGTCCTCCCCTAGGAGCGCGGCCGACAAGTCGGCCACGCGTGACTTGGCGCGCATCAGCGCGCGCCAAGGATGCCCTGCGGGCGGCTACGGCGCGACTCCGCGCCGGGCTCGCCTTCGGCCTCGCGAGGCACGGCCTTATCGGCCGGACCTCTAGCGAAACCCGATACGCCGGTTCGCCTCCTCCGGGGGCGGCTCCATCAACTCTCGAATGGCCTCGAACACCACGGCGAACTGGTCATCGTACTTCGTCTCCAGCTCCGCGAGTTTCCGCGCGAGGTCGCGATGCGTGAGCATGAGCTCGCGAAGCCGGACGAAGGTACGCATGATCTGGACGTTGACGTCGACGGCGCGATCGCTGCGGAGCACGCTGGAGAGCATCGCGACTCCTTGCTCGGTGAACGCGTAAGGCGCCCGTCTCAAGCCCATCCTGGCTCCCGGATTGGAGATCACGAACTGTGATCTCCAATGGTCCAGCTCGTGCCTCTCCAGCTGGAACATGAAGTCCTCGGGAAAGCGCCTCGGGTTTCGCTTGACCGCCTGAACCAGGGCCCGCGTCTCGACTCCGTAGAGCTTGGCGAGGTCGAAGTCGAGCATGACCTTCTCGCCTCGAATCAAGTAGATCGACTGCTCGATGTCCTGGACCGAGGCTCTCGCCATGGGCTTCTTCTTCGCCACGAGGCATAGCCCACAGCCCCTGGGGGATGTGCCGCACATCGACGACGGTCGACGGAGTGAACGGTTTCTCTCTGAGCGAAATCCTGGCTCGTCCCGGCAGTTTGGATCGCCGGTCAGGATCCATCCCGCCCAGTCGCGCGGCTCGTGACCCTCGTCGCGCAGCGCCTTCTTCGCCGCCCACAGCGCCTCCGCCTTCGGCATCTCCTCGAGCCACAGGTTCGAGTAGAAGAGCTCCATCAGCGTGCGCGTCGCGCGGTCGTCGACCTTCCACAAGGACGTGATCGAGGTGCGCGCGCCCGCGGCGTACAGCGCGGCCTGCAGCGACTGGATGCCCTGGCCCGCGCGGCGGATGCCGACGTTCGTCTCGCAGGCGGAGAGGACGGCCAGCTCGCACTGGGAGAGGTCGAGCGAGCAGAGCTCCTCCGCGGTGAGGATCCCCGGTACGCGGCCGAGCGAGTCGCGGCCGTTGTTCGCCCCGGCGAGCGCGAGGCCGCAGTGGACGGGTGTGCGACTCCGTATCTCAGTAGAGACCGAGCGAGTCGCCCATGTGGACCGCCACGACCAGCACGATCACGGCGACCAGGAGCAGCTTGGCCAGCAGCGGGGCCGCGAACCGCAGCCAGCGCCCGTAGGGGATGCGCCCCAGCGCCAGGGTGCCCATGACCAGCGCGTTGGTCGGGATCAGCATGTTCGAGAGGCCGTCGCCGAACTGGTAAGCCAGCACGGCCACCTGCTGCGGGACGCCGGTGATCGTCGCGAGCGGCGACATGATCGGCATCGTGACGAAGGCCTGGCCGCTTCCCGAGGGAATGAAGAAGTTGCACACCGACTGCACCGCCAGCATGCCCACCGCGGCCACGTCGGGGCCGGCGCCCTCGAGCAGGCCCGCGATCGAGTGGATGACCGTGTCGATGATCTGGCCGTCGTTCAGCACGACCTCGATGGCGCGCGCGAAGCCGATGATCAGCGCCGCCGCGGTCATCTCGGACGCGCCGTCGATGAAGGTCTTGCTGGTGCGCACGGCGCCCAGGCGGCCGATGAAGGCCGCGAGCAGCCCGACTCCGAGGAAGATCGTGAGCAGCTCGCCGATGTACCAGCCCTGGGTCGAGGCACCGAAGACGAAGCCGACGATGCCCAGGACGAAGACCGCCAGGATCCCCAGCCGGGGCAGGGTGAGCGTGACGTCCGCGGGCGCCTCGAAGCCTTTGCTGTAGTCGACGTCGGCGACGAGCGAGAGCTCGGGGTTCTTCTGGACCTTGCGCGCGTAGCGGTAGACGTGGTGGAACCCGACGGCGAGGAAGATCACCAGGATCCCCAGCCGGAAGGGCCAGCCCGACGTTGGCGCGAGGCCCGCGATGTCCTGGGCGATGAGGATGCCGAAGGGGTTGGTCCCGGCGCAGGCCCAGCCGATGCCGTAGGGCACCCAGATCATCCCCATGGCCACCAGCGCGTCCATCTTCATGGCCAGGCTCATGGTCACCAGGATCGGGATCAGCGGCACGTACTCCTCGCCCATGCCGATGGTCCACGAGCCCAGGCCGAAGAGCAGCAGGCAGCCGCCGATCAGGATCCAGGGGCTGCCCCCCAGCTTGGCGACGGCCGTGTGCAGGAAGGCGTCGATGGCGCCGGTCGCCCGCAGGAGCGCGATGACGCCGCCGACGAGGAAAACCAGGAACACGATCTCGTGGGCCGCCTCGAGCCCCTTGATGACCGCCGTCAGGAAGTGCCACGGCATCAGCGTGACCTGGTCGGCCTCGGCGACGGACGCGTAGCTGCCCGGGACGACCATCTCGCGCGCGGGGTTCTTCGGGTACGGCACCCGCTCGAACTTGCCCTGGGGCACGGCGTAGGTCAGGAGCTGAGCGACAACGATGATCGAGAAGATCAGCACCAAGGAGTCGATCACCCAGCGCTTCTTCCCTGTCGTTGGCTTGGTCATGGAGTCACGTGGCGTTATATGCGGAAGAGCGGGAGGGCATCCGGCGCGACGAGCGCGGCATTCTAGGTGGCGCGCCCCCGGAGGATCCAAGACGCCTTCCCCCGGCGATGCCGAGAGGGCCTCGAGCCACGGATTCTCGTAGAAGACCTCGAACGGCCCAAGCGCAGGCCTCCGTCAGGTGGGAGCGTGAACTCGGCGCAGATTCGCCAGCCCCGCCAGCGCACTGGCCACGAGCAACGCACCGACGACGAGCAGCACCGGCCGCTGCCCGTTGGCGTCGATCGCGAGGCCGATCGCCGGACCGATGACCAGGAAACTCCCGCGAAAGACGAGGCTGCGCAGCGACAGGAATCCGGCGCGATCCGAGCTGGGAATCAGGCGCTGCTCCTCGTGACCGAGCGGCGGCGAAAAGAGCCCGCGCATGATCGTCAGCACGAAGTAGAACGCGACGCCCCACAGGCTCTGCACCAGCCCCATGCCGGCGTAGCCGATCGCGACCAGCGCGATGCACAAGAGCATCACGCCGTTCAGGCCCAGGCGCCTCGACAGGCGCGTGGCGAAGAGCGACGAGAGTGCGACGCTGTAGTTGGCCAGCGCCCAGACGACACCGAGCCAGGCCGCGTCCATGCCGGCGTCCGTGGCGTATAGCTGGATCGTCCAGACCGGGATGAACGACGACATGCCCAGCACGATCGTGAGCAGCATCACGGCACGCAGCTTGGGCGACTCCCGTACCGCGTGATGGACGACTGCCTTGACCTGCTTCCAGTTCTCGCCCAGCACGGGGCGATGGCGATCCGGCTCGACCAGGCGCCAGGCCACATAGAAGTTGCCCCCCCAGACCAACGCCTGCACGACGAACGGCAGCCGCGGCCAGTACGCGAACATCACGCCGGCGATCAGTGCCGCCGAGCCCTCACCCAGCTGCCCCCAGAACCTCACGCGCCCGTTCCAGAGGCCGTACTCGTGCTCGCGCTCGGTCTCCTGCAACGACTCGTACAGCAGCGCCGCGTCGCCACCGGAGATCAACGAGATCCCGACGCCGAGGATCATCTCGCCGACGATCACGCCGCCGATGCCTTCCGCGCCCGCGTAGACCGACCAGCCGATCGCGTTCAGCACCGCCGCGATGACCATCGTTCGGCGATACCCGATGCGATCGGCAAGATAGCCCGACGGGAACTCGAACAGCGCCATCGCCAGACCGAAGCCGCCCTGCACGAGCATGATCTCGGTCATGCTCATGCCCAGGTCCTGACGGTAGAAGACCGTCAAGATGGCCATCGGGAAGAGGCTCATCTGCAACGCGTGAAAGACGCACAGGAGCCGCGGGTTGCGTTGCAGCGCGGACATCGCGAGAGAGTACGGAGCCGGAACGCTTCCTCCACCGTGGGGAAGCGGTTCCGGGCTCTGGTCCGTCGACCGCAGCCTCAGTCCGGATCGCCCGTCAGGATCCAGCCCGCCCAGTCGAGCGGCTCGTGTCCCTCGTCGCGCAGCGCCTTCTTCGCCGCCCACAGCGCCTCTGCCTTCCCCATCCCCTCGAGCCAAAGGTTCGAGTAGAAGACCTCCATCAGCCTGCGCGTCGCGCGGTCGTCGACCTTCCACAAGGACGTGATCGACGTGCGGGCGCCGGCGGCGTAGAGCGCGGCCTGCAGCGACTGGATGCCCTGCCCGGCGCGGCGGATGCCGACGTTCGTCTCGCAGGCGGAGAGCACGGCGAGCTCGCACGAGGAGAGATCGAGCGAGCAGAGCTCCTCTGCGGTGAGGATGCCCGGCACGCGGCCGAGGGAGTCCATGCCGCCGTTCGCGCCGGCGAGAGCGAGACCGCAGAGCGTCATCGGCGCGAAGCCCGTGACGCGCTCCTCTGCGGTCATTCGCGCGA
>JAJDET010000259.1 GCA_029259655.1 Planctomycetota bacterium | reverse complement strand
TCCGCGACCTCGGCAACGACGTGTGGGCGGCGGCCGTGGACCTGCAGGAGTGCGCGATCGAGGTCGAGGCCGGGCGTGCCGAGCGCGCGCTCCCCGTGCTCGAACGCGCCCGCGCCGAGCTCGCGTCCCGCGACCTCGTTGCTCTCTCCGACCTCGCGGCGCTCGTCCTGACGCGCGCGCTCCTGGCGCTCGCCCGGCCGAGCGAGGCGCTGGACGTTCTCCGCACGCGCCGGCTCCAGGGTTCGCGCGACGTGGTCGACGGGATCCTGGACGCCGAGGCGCGCTGCCTCGCGGCCGAAGCCCACCTCGCACTCGGAGAGCGCGAGCGCGCGATCGAGGGACTGCGCGGGGCAATCGAGGCGATCGAGCGGACCTACGCCGAGGTGCCGACGGGCGACCTGCGCGTCGCGTTCTTCCGCGACCGACACCGCGCCTACGTGGACCTGGCCTGGCTCCTGGCCGAGAGCGGTGGGAGGGACGCGGAGGCGCTCGCGTTCCTCGAGCGCGGGCGCGCGCGCAGCCTCGACGAGAAGGGGCCTGCTCCCCGAGACCCGGCGGTCGCCGGTGCACGCGAGCGGCTGGACTGGCTCCTGTCACGCAAGCTCGACAACGAGCTCTTCCCCTCCGCCGGCGACCACGAGCTGAGGCCGAACCCTCCCGGCGACGAGGAGATCCGGGCAGCCCAGGCGGAAGTGGCGCGCCTCGCGCGGCGGTCGCCGGCGGGAGCGCCCGGTGCACAGGCCGTGGGGGAGGACCTCGTCGGATGTCTCGCCGCCGACGAGGTCGCGTTGTGCTATGCGTCCTCGCGCGAGGGCGTGCGCGTGTTCGCCGTGACGCCGGCAGGCGTCGAGTCCGTGCCGCTCGAGGCAGGAGAGCCCGAGTTGGCGGACCTCCGCGATCGCCTGCGGCTGCACGTCGGCAAGCTCAGGCTCGGGCGCGAGTACTTCGAGCGGCGGCGCGCCGCGCTGGTCTCGACCACCGACGAGCTCCTCGACGAGCTCGGGCAGAAGCTCCTGGCCCCGGTCGCGGGGCTCGTCCGGGGACGCTCCCTGCTCGTCGTTCCCTACGGGCTCCTGCACGATCTCCCGTTCCACGCGTTCCGCCTCGGGGGCCGCTACCTGATCGAGACCTGCGACGTCGGCTACGCGCTTGCGCTGCGCCACGTCGCGCGGCTGCGGCGAGAGCGAACTGTCAGGCACTCCGGCAGCGCGCAGGTCCTCGCCGCGGTAACGGACGATCCGTCGCTGCCCTCGGTCCGCGAGGAGGTTCAGGCGCTCGAGGCGTGTTTCCCCGGACGAGTGGAGCGCGTCTCGGGAGCGGAGATCGCCGAGCGCCTGCGAGCCGAGCCGCCCGCGGGCGGACTCCTGCACCTCGCGGGACACGGTCGCTACGAGGCGTCGAATCCGCGCTTCTCGGGCGTCGCGTTGGGCGACACGTTCCTCCTGGCGTGCGATCTGCGCTCGTGTTCGTTCGAGCTCGACCACGTGACGCTCAGCGGGTGCGACACGGGGCGCAAGCGGCGCGTCGAGGGCGACGAGCTCTTCGGCCTCACGCACGCGTTTCTCGGCGCAGGGGCGCGCTCGGTCCTGGGCAGCTTGTGGGCGGTGGAGGACAAGGACGCGGCGCGGTTCACCGGTGGTTTCTACCGTGCCCTGGCGGCGGGCGCGACGGTGCGACACGCCGTGTCCGCGACACAACGGGAGCTCCTGGGCGAGGGCGCGAGCGTCTTCTCCTGGGGCTCCTTCGTGACGATCGGCGACCCCGAGGTGTTGTTCGAAACGAGCGGGCGATGAGGATCGATCGCACAGGCCCGCCTGCCCTCCCGCACGACGTCCGGTCGCGTGCTACCATCGGCTTCCCCGGCGTCGCGCCCGCGTCCGGGACAGTCGACCACGGGCGTGTTCCCTCCCCGCTCGAGAAGCCCGACATGCTCCTTCGCCCCCTGATTGGAATCGTCTTGCTGGGAGCCGGCGCGTTGCCGCTCGCTGCACAGAGCTTCGTGAACTGGGAGACGCCGCACGTCAGCCCGCTCACGCTCACTCCGAACGGACGCTGGCTGCTCGCGGTCAACACGCCGGACGGTCGACTCGAGGTGTTCGACCTGTCGAGCGGGAGCCCCGTGCTCGCGGACTCGATCCCGGTCGGCCTCGATCCCGTTTCCGTGCGTGTCGATCCCGATCGACCGCGGCAGGCATGGGTCGTGAACCACGTCTCCGACGACGTCAGCATCGTGGACCTCACGACGCGAAACGTGGTCGCGACGCTCTCGACCGACGACGAACCGACCGACGTCGTGTTCGCGGGAAGACAGCGCCGGGCGTTCGTGTCCTGCTCGCAGGCGAACACGGTGCTCGTCTTCGAAACGGGTGACGTCGCCGCCGCGCCGATTCGCCTCGCGATCGCGGGAGAGGAGCCGCGCGCCATGACCGTCAAGGCCGACGGCAGCGAGGTCTATCTCGCGGTCTTCGAGTCCGGCAACGCTTCGACGGTGCTCGGCGGCGGGAGCACGATGGGGGGAGGGTTCCCGCCCAACGTGGTCAGCGATCCCGCCGGCCCGCACGGCGGCGCGAACCCTCCGCCCAACGCCGGGCTCGCGTTCAATCCTCCCATCGCCGCTGCCGGCCCTCCCGCCGTCGGCTTGATCGTGAAGAAGGACGGCGCGGGGAACTGGATGGACGACAACGGCGGCGACTGGACCCCGCTCGTCAGCGGCGGCAACGCCGCGCTCTCGGGGCGCCCGATCGGCTGGGACCTCCCCGACCGCGACGTCGCCGTGATCAACGCCAACTCGCTGGCCGTCGGGTACGCCAGGGGGCTGATGAACATCTGCATGGCGATGGGCGTCGACCCCTCGACCGGCGACGTCACCGTGGTCGGCACCGACGGGACGAACGAGATCCGGTTCGAGCCCGTGCTCCAGGGCACCTTCCTGCGCGTCCACCTGGCCCGCTTCGATCCCGCAGACCCCGCGAACACGCTCTCGGTCGTCGACCTGAATCCGCATCTGACCTACGCCGTCTCGACCGTTCCACAGGCCCAGCGCGACCTCTCGATCGGCGATCCGCGCGGGATCGTCTGGAACGCGGCCGGGACCCGGGGCTGGGTGACGGGGATGGGTTCGAACAACGTCATCGTGATCGATGCGGCCGGGGCGCGCGCGACGGGCACGCCGATCGAGGTCGGTGAAGGCCCCACCGGCATCGTGCACGACTCCGCGCGGCAGCAGCTCTACGTGCTCGACAAGTTCGAGTCGGCGATCTCGGTCGTCGACACCCAGACCGACGTCGAGACCGCGCGCGTACCGTTCTTCGACCCGACCCCGACCGCGATCAGGACGGGACGCAAGCACCTCTACGACACGCACAAGAACAGCGGGTTGGGACAGATCGCATGCGGGAGCTGCCACGTCGACTCGCGCATGGACCGGCTCTCCTGGGACCTCGGGGACCCGAGCGGAGCCGTGAAGTCGACCGCGGGGCAGAACCTGGGAGCCGGTGTTCTGCCCGGAGGCGCCTTCCAGGACTGGCACCCGATGAAGGGGCCGATGACGACGCAGACCCTGCAGGACATCATCGGCAAGGAGCCGCACCACTGGCGCGGCGACCGCGACGGGCTCGAGGAGTTCTCCGGCGCATTCATGGGGCTCCAGGGCGACGACACGACGCTGACCGCCGGAGAGATGCAGGAGTACGAGGACTTCCTCGCGACGATCACCTTCGCGCCGAACCCCTTCCGCAACCTCGACAACAGCCTGCCGACGAACCTGCCCCTGCCGGGGCACTTCACGACCGGACGCTTCGGGTCCGCGGGGCTGCCGCTGCCGAACGGAGACGCCCAGAACGGGCTCACGCTGTTCCGGCCGCCGAACCTGCTCGATGGCGTTGCCTGCGTCACGTGCCACACGCTGCCGACCGGCGTGGGGACGGACTTCACCCTCGTGCCGCCCTTCGGTCCCTTCGTGCCCCTGCCGGCCGGACCGAACGGCGAGGCGCACACGGCGCTGGTCTCGGTCGACGGGTCCACGAACGTGACCATGAAGACGCCGCACCTGCGCAACCTCTACGAGAAGGTCGGCATGGAGTTCTCTCAAGGAGAGAACAACGCGGGGGCGGGCTTCCTGCACGACGGCAGCGTCGACTCGATCGCCCGGTTCGTGACCGAGCCCGTGTTCGCGCTCACGAGCGTTCAGGACGTCGCCGACACCGTGGCGTTCATGCTGGCCTTCTCCGGAGGCGACCTTCCGGCGGGGTCGACGAGTCTCGCCGCCCTCGAGCCGCCCGGACCCTCCGGAAACCACACGCACGCCGCCGTCGGGCGGCGCACCACCGTTTCGAGCGCGAACCCGCCGGGGGCCACGGCGAACCTCGTCACCGAGATGATCGCGCTCGCGGATGCGAACACCGTGGGCCTGGTCGTCACGGGCCGGCTGGCCGCGGTCACGCGAGGTTGGACCTACGTCGGCGGCGGAGTCTTCCAGTCGGACCGTGCGTTCGACCAGACCGATCGCGCGGGGCTCGAGGCCCAGGCCGGTCCCGGGCGCGAGCTCACCTACACTGTCGTGCCGTTCGGTAGCGAGACGCGGATCGGCATCGATCGGGACGAGGACGGTGCCTTCGATCGCGACGAGCTCGATCTGGGCTTCGATCCCGCGAGCGCGTCGAGTGTGCCGTTGGCCTGCTCCGGCGGTGTTCCGAGCGCTCCGACCGGCCTCGCGGCGCGGTCGCTCGACGACTCGTCGATCGAGCTGACCTGGTTGCACCCGGGAACCGACGAGCTCGTGTTCGTCGTCGAGCGGCGCGGTCCCGACGGGCACTTCGTCGACATCGGTACCGTCCCCGCCGGTTCCACGGAGTTCGTCGACGAGGATCTCCCGTGCTCGACGCGCTTCGCCTATCGAGTACGCGCTCTCAACTGTGTCGGGCAGACGAGCTCGACGCGCGCCGTCGCCTGGACGAGACCCTGCGGCGGTGGCTTCGCCCCACCCCCTACCGTTCCGAAATGACCGAGATGAGACAGCACCGACTCGTCGTCGCGGCGTCGCTGGCACTCCTCTGCACACCCTTCGCGCACGCTCAGTTCGAGGACCCCGAGACCGCGCCGGCGATCGTCGATGACGGCGAGCTCCCGGACGCGAACGGCACGCAGGACATCATCGTGCTGCTCGACGGCGGTGCGAGTACCGCCGGGCTCCTCGCTTCCGCCGGAGTCGGCCTCGTCGAGGAGATCGAGTCCAAGGGGATCCTCCGCGTGCGACCGCTGGACCTGTCCACGGCACCGGGATACCTGCGCTCCATCCTCCAAACCCTGCGCTCGCATCCCGACGTCGCGTTCGCCGAGTACAACCGCCGCGTCGTGCCTCCGGAGACGGCGTGCGACCTGCCGTTCCAGGCGGGTGTCCAGCAGTGCACGATCGGCGTCGTGGACGGGGATCCGACTCCAGGCGAGTACTACGGCCAGCCTGCGATGAGCTCGATCGAGGCGGAGGCCGCCGGGAATCTCTCCCTCGGGTTCACGTCGGTCGTCGCCGTGATCGACACCGGAATCGACCCCACGCACCCGTTGTTCAACGGCCGGACCGCTTCGATCGGGTTCGATTTCATCGACGACCGTCGTGGCGGCTTCGACCTTCCGAACGGGATCGACGACGACGGGGACGGCGACGTCGACGAGGCCTACGGCCACGGCACCCATGTGGCGGGCACCGTGCTCTTGATCAACCGCGACGCGCTCGTGCTGCCGATTCGAGCCATGGACGCGGATGGTCGCGGAACGGCCTTCGACGTGGCACAGGCGATCTTCTACGCCGTGGAATCGGGCGCGGACGTCATCAATCTCAGCCTCTCGATGAACGGGCCGTCGCTGGCGATCGGTTCTGCCCTCTTGTATGCGCAGACCTGGGGAGCGCGCGTGTTCTCGTCGGCTGGAAACACCGGTGCGAACCACGTGATGTTTCCCGCGAACTACGACCCGAACGACGTCATCGACCTGAACCTGCCCTTCATCCCGCCCAAGCTCCCCGCGATCGGATTGCCCATCTACGCCGTCGCGGCGGTCGACGCATCCGACGTCCTCGCGTCGTTCTCCGCCTACGGCACGGACGTGGACTTCTGTGCGCCCGGCGTCGACATCTACAGCGCGGTCCCCGGCGGCGCCTACGCCCGGTGGAGTGGGACGTCGATGGCCTGCGCCGTCGCGAGCGGCGCTGCGTCGCTCCTGTACTCTTCCTGGACGAAGCCGATACCGCTCGTGCTGGCGGCGGGTCAGATCCTGATGGCGACTGCCGATCCGATCGGGAGCGTGAACCCCGGCTTCGAGGGGCTGCTCGGGACAGGACGCATCAACACCCACGCGGCGGTCGTCACGTTGACGAACTAGTGGGGTGAGCCAAAGAGACGCAGCTCATTCGCAGGGCGACGTCTCGGCTCCCTCTTCGAGGTAGCCGAGTTTCTCCAGCTGGTCTCTCGCCTGTGGATCGATTCGAAACGGGTCGGAGAGACTGTCCTCCAGCGCGATCCTCGACGCGGTGACGAGTCGAGCGCGCCAGTCGGGACGCTCGGCCAAGCGCTCCTCGTAGACGTTCACGAGCTCGCCCGGGTCGGAAGGGAGGTGGTACATCTCGAAGCAGTCGGCCATGAGGTTGTAGATGAGCTTGTACTCCTCGTCGCGCAGCGAGACCTTGTGCTCGCGCGCCCTCACGACGCCGCCGTAGTCCTTCATGAGCGTCGTCCAGGCCTCGAGCTCGCGGGGTTCCTCGGAGAAGAGCGCTGCGCCGGACGCTCCGGGGAGCCCGGGCAAGCCGAGGATCTCGAGCACGGTCGGGACCACGTCCACGTGGCGCGCAAGGCGATCGCGTGCGCGAGCCAGACCCTCGAGTGACGAGTGCCCCGCCGGCGGTTTCACGATCAGCGGAACGTGAAGGAGCTCGTCGTAGAGCGTCTCCTTGTGGCCCCACCAGCCGTGCTCGCCGAACGCCTCGCCATGGTCGGCCGTGAAGACGATCAGGGAGTCGTCGTAGAGACCGCGCCGTCTCAGCTCGCCCAGGAGCTCGCCCACCCAGTGATCCGCGAACGCGACCTCGCCCGGGTAGCGCGCGCGCTCTTCTTCCTTGTCCGCCTCCTCCGCCAGGTGGATCCGCAGGCCGTAGGTCGCCGTGTCCTTCGTCGTGTTGCGCACGGTCGTGACGAGGCGGCGCCAGCTCTTCGTGCTCCCGGGCCTCCGGACCGTCTTCACGCGTTCGACCGTCACGCCCTCACCGAGCTCCTCCTCGTGGGACAAGGTGAACGTGTGCTCGGAGACGAGCTCGAGGCTGTGCGCGCCGGGTGCGAGCTCGAACGTCTTCTCCCAGAGAACCACGTTCGAGACGTCGAACTCGGCCACTCGTTCGCCGTCGAAGAGGAGCTCGACCATCCGACCGGCCGGCGGGTCGTGCGCGTTGTAGGGGAAGTGCGGATCCGAGAAGTGAGCGAAGAGGAAGAACGGCCGCTCATCCTCATCGAGCGCATCGAGCGCCGGTACGAGTCGCTCGTGCGTGAGCGGGGCCTGGGCCACCAACCCGAAGTAGTCGCGGTCGTACGCGTCGAAGCCTCGCTCGAAGCTGCTCGGCGTGTCGTGCCCGCCCATGGTCCACAGGCTCACCACCGCTCGCGTCGCGTAGCCGTATCCCGAGAGATGTTCTGCCAGCAGCGGGAGGTCCGCGGGAACCACGAGCTGCTCGTTGGCGACGAGCCCGTTCAGGTGGGGGGGCTGCGACGAGAAGAGGGAGGCGTGAGCGGGCAGGGTCATCGGCGCGTGGCTGAAGGCAGCGCGGAACGCAACTCCGTCGGCGGAGAGCGCGTCGATGGCCGGCGTCGCGATGTCCGCGATCGACTTGCCGAGGTCCGCGCGCAGCGTGTCGACGACGATCAGCACCACGTTCTGACCGGATCCAGCGTCGTCTCGATCGCACGCCGGAAGCGCGAGAAGCGGGAGGGCCAAGAGGAGGGGGAATCTCACGGTCTGTTCCTGCCCGGGAACCAGGCCGAGCGGGCGAAGCGCCAGAGCCCCGCCGCGGCGAGCAGCGCCGAGCCCGAGCGCGCCAGCCAGCGCGGCGCGAGACCGTCTCCGCTCCGCACCCGGACCGCGGAGGCGATCACGGCGACGAGGAGCCAGGCCGTTCCCGAGAGCGCGAGAGCGTACGCACCCATCGCGACAGGCGCGAAGGGTTCCTGGGACAGTCCTTCCGCGAGGCGTACTCCCTCGGCCGAGCCGATCACGATGCCGAACAGCCCCCCTTCGAGCGCCATCGGCCGCGGCGTCCGTCCGAACGCCGTCTCGGCCGCCGCATAGGGAACGACGAGCGCCGCGGCCAGCTCCAGCAGACGCTCGGGGAGGACGTCCGCGAGCGCGCAGGCGACGAGCACGGCTCCGCCGCAGGCGACCGCGGCGGAGAGCCCGGCGATGCGCGCCGCGCGGACGCTGCCGCAGGCGAGCGCGAGCACGGCCGCGAGTCCCAGGAGCTCGAACGAGAGGGCCCCGAGCGCTCCGCGTCGGACGTGGTCGAGGCCGACCTTCGCGAGCCGACCGGAGACCGGTTCGAACGCGAGCACCGGCGCTTCCACCGAAAACGTCCAGGGCAGATCGGGGTGCTGCGCCCAGGCGAGCAGGCAGAAGTCGCGATGGCCCGGAGAGGTCGTCTCGAACAGGGACACCTCCACGTTCAGGCCGGTGAGCGGTTGCTCCTGCTCGTGCTCGAAGCGCAAGAGGAGGCGCTGCGATGCGAACGTGAGGTTCGCGTCCGGGCTGGACTCGCGCAGGAGCACGAGGCGCCCCCGGATCCGGGCGCCCTCCGGTCCGCCGTCGCGAATCACGTAGTGCCTCCGGACGTAGTCCACGATGGCGTCCTCGCCGCTCGCGCGCTCGTCGGGGTCGAGCGCCAGGTCCTGGTTCCGGTCGAGCTCCGGCAGCACCTCCACCACGGACAGGGTCTGGATCTCGAGCTCGTGGACGAGTCGCCCCCCCGTGACCTCGATGCGCGAGGCGCTGAGCGAGTTCGCGTGGAGCGCGAGCAGGAGGAGGGCCGGGAGGAGCACGGAGGCGATAGCAGAGCGGCCGAGAGCGAGGGGCGCAAGGCGTGCCGCAGCAAGGGCTTGGGGTGGTCGGGCAGAATCCTGCGAAGGGCCGGCGCCGTTCCTCCCACCAAAGGGGGAGAGCCGCCCGCAGCCGGCGTGCCGTTCCGAGGAAGGACCGTGAGAATCCGCACCATCGCCCAGGAGCTCGCCCTGTCGATTCTGTGCATCCTCTTCGCCCTGAGCGGGCCGCTGTCCCGGGCGATCGAGTCCCACCTCGCCGAGCCAGCGGAGGCCGAGGAGGTCGTCGAGCCTGCGGAGTCGCCGGTGTCGGAGGGACCTTCCGCTCACCTGGCGAGAGCCTGGCACTTCTCGATCTGATTCCGGGGGAGCGAGGCCTTCGGCCTGGCGGGCTCAGGGCCGGGTCGCTTCGAGGAGCCAGACGTCGCCGTGCGTTCCGGTCTCGTCGTGGGACGTTCCGGCGGCAGCGACCTGTCCTTCGCGGACTGCGACGCAGCGCAACGGGACCCCCAGCTCCACGGCCAGGAGCTGCGCGCCGAGAGCCAGGTCCCAGACGCGGACCGAGCCGTCCGTCGAGGCGGTGACGAGACGCTCACCGCCGGGATCGAATGCGACCGACACGACGTCGCCGTAGTGGCCGGACAGGACGAAGCGCAGCTCGCCGGTCTTCGCGTCCCAGAGCCGGGCCGTCGCGTCCTTCCCGCCGCTCGCCACGAGCGTGCCGTCGGGTGAGAAGCCGACGGAGAGCACGTCGCCCTCGTGGCTTTCGAGGACCTTGTACTGACCGTTGTCGATGTCCCAGATCCTCAGCGTCCCGTCCGAGGAGCCCGACACCAGGAGGTCGCTCGCCGGTGAGAAGGCGACGGCGTTCACCGAGCCCTGATGACCGGAGAACAGGGAGCGGCTCACACCCGTCTCGATGTCCCACAGGCGCACCTGACGATCCGCGCTCCCCGAGGCGAGCATCTGACCGTCCGGACTCGTGGCGATCGCGAGGACGCGCCGCGTATGACCGGGGAGCACACGGACGGCGCGCGAGGTGTCCGCGTCCCAGATCCGGATGTTCTGGTCGGCCGACCCGGTCACGATCCGCTTTCCGGTCGGGTCGTAGGCCAGGGCCGTGACCGCACGGTCGCCCTCGCCGAGGGGGGCGAGCGGCCGTCCCGTCTGCGTGTTCCAGAGCTTGACCTCGCCGCTGGTAGAGGCCGTGGCCAGTCGCCGCCCGTCCGGGCTGAACGCCATCGCCTCGACCTCGTTGTCGTGGGATCGGATGCGCAGGTAGAGCGGATGCCGATCCAGCCGCCAGACGCGCACCGAGTCGTCCGCGCCACCCGAGAAGAGGCGGTTGCCGTCGGGATGGAAGGCGAGGGAGTGAACCGTGTCGGTGTGGCCCAGGAGGACGTCCGAGCCCCTGCCCGTCGCCACGTCCCACAGGCGGATCGTGTCGTCTTCCGAGCCCGTGGCGACGCGCTGTCCGTCCGGGTGGAAGGCGACCGCCGTGACGGGCTGCTCGTGGCCACCGAGGACCATCACGGTCTCGCTGCTCTCCGTGCTCCAGATGCGTGCGCTCCCGTCGAGGGAGCCGGAGATCAGGAGCGTGCCGTCCGGCGAGTAGGCGACCGAGCCGACCGTGTCCGAGTGCCCCGATAGCGTCCGCTCGAGCACGGGCTCCGTGTCGGTGTCGACGAACGACCAGATCAAGATGGTGCCGTCTCGGTAGCCGACCGCGATCGACTCCTCGTCGGGTGCGAAGCTCACCGAGTCGGCCATCGCGCTGGAGAAGGCCGTCGCGACGACCTCCATGTCGTTCGTGCTCCACACGTGGACGGCGCGATCCTGGCCGCAGGTCGCGAAGAGGTTTCCCGAAGGGCTGCGCGCGAGGGCGAAGACTGCATAGGGCGCGTGCGCGTAGTTGTTGGAGAGCCGGGCTCCCGTGCGCGTGTCCCATTCCCAGAGCCGCCCGCCGACGTGGAACGAGATGATGCGCGCGCGGTCGGGGCTCATCAGGGCGTGCGCCGGTGGGTAGCTCTTGAGCTGGGGGCTCGCGAACCCGCTCACGACTTCCACGAGCTCCGGATCCCAGAGGCGGATGCGGTCGGGGCTGCACAGGATGACCAGGCGGCCGTCCTCCGCGAGCGAGATGGAATTGAGGACCGTCGGCACCTCGAACACGAGCTCCGCGGCATCCGCCTTCCGCGCCAGATAGCGCCACTCCCATCCGCGCAGCTCCTCTTCGCAGGACGCGAGCATCTCGTTCGCCTCGGTCGTGCGGAAGAGCTCCAGTGAGCTGTCGGCCGCGCGCACGTTGCCGAGGTAGCTCTGCCGCCGCGCCCGCACCGCCATCTCCTGCGCCGCATCCCGCAGGCGATCGGCCTCCCGCTCGTTCGCGGTCGCGCGGTCGCGCTCGGCTTCCGTGTCCGACTTGGCCGCGCGCAGCGCGTCGTTCTGTTCCTCGAGCTCCTCGCGCGACTGCAACTGCAGGAGGATGACCGTCGAGAGGCCGACGATCGCGATCACGATCGACGTCGCGATGAATGCCGCCGCCACCCGGTTGCGCGCCACCCACTTCTTGAACTCCGCGACCGCGCCCGTCTCGTACGCCCGCACGACGTGACCCTCGATGAAGGCGCGCAGGTCCTCGGCCAGGACGAGGACGCTCTCGTAGCGCTCCTCCGCGCCGGTGGCCATCGCCTTGTTGCAGATGGCTGCGAGCTCCGGGGGGACGGTCCTGTCGATCTCCTCGATCGGGCGCGGTGCTCCGTCCAGCACCCGTGCGAGCACGGTGTGCTGCGACATCTTCACGCCGGGCTCGTGGTACGGCGCGACTCCGCTCAGGAGCTGGTAGAGGATCGCTCCGACCGAGTACACGTCGGAGTGGGGGCCGAGCTCGTCCAGGTGGCCGCGCGCCTGCTCCGGAGACATGTAGGCCGGCGTCCCGACGACGTCGCCGTCCATCGTCACGAGCGCGGATCCGGCGTCGGTCGAGCTCTGCTCCTTCCGGTCGGTTCGCACCAGGCTCATCGAGGAGCCGACGTCGGCGCTCTTGCGCGCGAGTCGCGTCTCCTTCCGGCCGAGGACCTTGGCGAGGCCCCAGTCCATGACGTAGGTCTCGCCGAAGCGCCCGACCATGATGTTGGCGGGCTTGAGGTCGCGATGGATGACGCCCTTGCTGTGCGCGAAGGCCATCGCTTCGCAGACCTTGATCAGGACGGACAGCGCTCGCGTCGTCGTCCAGCCCTCCTCGCCCGACGCCACGTGGTCGAAGATCTCGCGCAGCGTCTGGCCCCGGACCAGCGGCATCGTGAAGTACACGCGCCCGTCCTTGTCGAGACCGAGGTCGTGAACGGGGACGATGCCCGGGTGGTCGAGCTGGCCGGTGA
>JAJDET010000258.1 GCA_029259655.1 Planctomycetota bacterium | reverse complement strand
CTCCCGGGGTCTGCACCGGGAGCTCGGTGATCGACCCGCACGCCCGGAATCGGACGCCCGTCGGGGTCGACGACGCGCACCAAGGTCGACCCACCCCGACGCAGGCGCACCTCGTGCTCGACGCGCTGCCCGGTGGGCAGGAACAGATCGGCGATCTCCGTCGGGGCATGGGAGTCGGACTCGACCTTCAGGATGCAGGTCTCGCCCTCGAGGCTGGTGAGAACGGCGACTCCCCTCTCGTCCGTGCGCTCCTGGCGCCCACCGGTGACGGTGGCCATCTCGTTCCCGTCGCCGCCGATCTCGATGTCGACCTCCATGTGTGCACCGACGTCGTGGAATGCGTTCTCACGGACCGGGCGCAGGCTGACCCTCGCACCCTCGACGGGTTCGCCCGTCGCGTCGTCGAGGACCGTCACGACGACGACGGGGACGGGCTCCAGCCGGATCGTCCCCAGGTCGAGCACCTGCCCCGGGTCGAGTGCGATGTCCTCGCGCACATACTCGGCGTATCCCGTCGCCCGGAGCCGCAGGAGGAAGGTCTTCTTGTCCTTGCGGGGGAAGAGCTCCTCGATGTCGACGCGGCCACCCGGGAACTCGGTTCGGATGCGCCCCTCGTCGTCGCGGACGGGTAGCGGCCAGTCGAGGCCGCAGGCCACGGAGAGCTCGGTCACCGGCTCGCCCGTCCTGGCGTCCTCGACCACGAAGGTGATCTCGGCACCGAGGTTGTAGACGAGCTCGACGCCGCGATCGCCCGCCCTGGCGCGGACGTAGTCCGAGCGCGACGAGCCGCCGAAGAACACGACGCGCTCCGCGATCGGGTCGTGGGTCTCGCGGACCTGGAGGTCGAACTCGCGGTCCGCTCGCAGGCCCTCGACGAGGAACGTCCCATCGTCGGCGACGGATGCGGTGCGCGTGCCGCGGCGCTGCAGCTCTCCGAAGAAGGCGTTGGGATCACCGGAGACCGGCCGGGCACGGACCACGAGCGCAGAGGACTCGTCGCGCGGCGCGCCCAGGACCCGCCCCGAGATCGTCGCCCCAGCGGGGAGGCGGAACTCGAGCCCCCCGACCTCGACGCCCGGCACATCGGCCGCGCCTTCGAACACGTCGGACGGCTGGGTTTCGCTCTGGACGAGGATCCTCCACTGACCGCAGGCCAGCTCGTCGATCGAGAAGGCGCCGTCCGCGTCGGTGACCGTCAGCGGATCCTTGAACCGCGCGAGGAGCATGTCGTGCGGAGCGAAGCCGGCACGCGTCCGCGCATCGTGGAGCTCGGCCCCGGCGACGGGCCGCCCCGCTGCATCGACGACACGACCGGAGAGCAGGGCACCGGCGCTCAGCACGAGCTCGCCCAGGTCGTGGCTCCGCCCGGACGGGATCGACACGTTCGGGCGCTGGAGCGGGGCGAACCCGCTCGCGCGCGCGGAGAGCGTCACGACACCGGCATCGGCGTCCTCGATCTCGAAGCGCCCGTCGGAATCCGTGGTCGCGTGGGGCGTGTCCGTCCCCACCGGCCTTCCGTTCTGGATCGCGAAGATCCGTGAGCCCTGGAGAGCCACATTCGAACCGGCGATGGGGTTGCCGTTCCGGTCGACGACCCTCCCCACGACGTGCGGTCCTTCCCGCTCACCCTTCTTCTTCTTCGCCCGCTCGGGTGCCGCGTTCGTCGGACTCTCGCTGAGAGCTCGGCGGGGAGCCCGCTCGTCGGAGGCCCCGGTGTCGGCCGGCCGGGCCATCTCCGCCGACTCCTCACCGCGCGGGGCGCTCTCGGTGGACCGCGGTGCGAGCGCTGCGTCCGGTGCGCCGTCCGGGTCGCTCTGGGTGTACCAGGCCGCAAAGCCGGCGGCGATGAGCAGCAGAGCGGCCGCGGGAATGACGATCCTCGAACTCATGGGGGTCCTTTTCGGCGTGGAGGGACCCGCCGCGCGCGTGCCGTCGTCCCCCCCTCCGGGCTGACCGAATGCCCTCGCGAGAGCGTTCTCGGAGAGAAGATCCCGGCCGGGGGGGGCCGCTACAGGCGCTCGCGGCCCCTCGCTGAGTTGTAGGAGAGCTCGGTGGACTGGGGTCGTCCGGACGGGCTACGAGCCCCCGGCGAACCCGGTTGGCGTGTGGAGGACTTTTTCGGATCCGTCGATAGGTGGAGCGGACCGTCATCGTACGGCTCGATGCGGACCGAGCCCCCAAGCCCTTCGAGACCTTCTCGGGCCCCATCCCGAGGGCTATCCTCGCGACTTCGATGATGTCGACCTCTCTGCCGCGATCGCTCTTCCTCCTGCTCTCGTGCTCACTGAGCGCGATTGCAAGCTGTGTGGGACCCGGTCGACCGCTGCACGAGCCGACCCTGCAGATCGAAGGCGAGCAGGGCACGGAGCTCGGCGTCAACACCGACTACGGGATCCTCTTCCTCGGCCAGAAGAGCCGCGCGGGGAAGATCGAGGTGACGGCCTGGTTCCGAGACGTGCCGAACATCGAGACGACCGTGGTCGAGCCCGTCGGCTCGGGCATCTTCACGGCGGAGACCGAGATCCGCCTACCCGAGATCGCGTTGACCTTCGTGCAGCCGCCGGAGGGAACGACGGTGACCGTGATCGGCCGCGTCGAGGGACGTGAGTGGAACTCGACGGCTCGCATCGCCAAGGACCCGCGCGTGAGGAGCGGGATCCTGCTCGAGTCGGGTCCCAATCTCACCGCGGACCAGATCGGCGCACCGGTCCTGGTGAGGGACGGTACCGGCGCGTGGCGCTGTCTCGGACTCGTGTCCGGGAGACTGCGTCTCTCGGGTCCCGGCGGTGCGGTGGAGTACCTGACGGTGCTCGGCCCCGAGACGACCTGGCGCCTCGTCGCGCACCGCCGGAGCGTCGAACGGCGACGTCGCTGGGTCTATCGCGAAGACGTGCTCTAGCCCGGACTATTCATGAGCCGCGAGGCAGAACGCCTCGATTCGGTTCCTGCCGGTACTTTGCGCGTGCCGGCGCAGCCGGCCGTTCGTGGGGTTCGGTCCGCGTGGTCATGAATAGTCCAGGCTAGGAGCCCGGGACTACGTCCGCCAGAAGCGCGGGACGAAGAGCACGACCACGGCGTAGAACTCGAGTCGGCCGAGGATCATGAAGCCGGAGAGCATGAGCTTCGCCAGGTCCGGCATCTGACCGAAGCTCGCCGCTGGACCGACCGCATCCAGCCCCGGGCCGATGTTGTTGAGCGTCGCGAGGACCGACGTGGCGGCCGTGACGAGCTCGACGTCCATCGCCGAGAGGGCCAGCGTCCCGAACGAGAACACGGACACCCACAGGCCGAAGTAGCCCGTCACGGCCCCCACGATCCCCTCGTCCAGCGTCTGACCGTCCATGCGGACCGGATGGATCGCGCGCGGCCGCGCGAATCGGTTCACGCCGCGCAGCGCGGCCTTCGCCAGGATCATGAAGCGCACGACCTTGATCCCGCCGCCGGTAGATCCCGCGCATGCTCCGGTCAGCGCCAGGAGCATCAGGAGGACGCGACACACCTCGGGCCACTTGTCGAAGTCCGCCGTCGCGTAGCCCGTGCTGGTCTGGACGCTGACCACGGTGAACACGCTGTCGCGCAGGGAGCGCGCCAGGCTCGAGTAGTCGGGGAGTGGGCTGGTCGGGTCGCCGTTGCTCCCGCCCCAGAACCACAGCACTCCCGCGATCAGGACCGAAGAACCCAGGATGAGCACCGCGTAGGTCCGCAGCTCGCTCGACCCGACGGCCGCCCGCCACGCGTTGCGGGTTCCCGCCCGCAGGAGGTTGTCGTAGAGGCCGAAGTTGATCCCGGCAGCGAACATGAAGACGACGATCGTCATCTCGACGAACCACGACCGGAAGTGCGCGACGCTGGCCGAGTGGTTCGAGAAACCGCCGGTCGCGAGCGTCCCGAAGGAGTGCACTGCGGCCTCGTACAGCGAGAGCCCACCGAGCGCCAGGACGACGACCTCGAGAACAGTGAGGGCGACGTAGATGCGCACGAGCCCCAGCGCGCTGTCCCGGACTCGCTGCTGGACGGCCTCCCTGGCGATCCCCGGAACTTCCGACCGGAAGAGACTGCGGCCTCCGGTCGGGAACAGGACCACGAAGACGAGCACGATACCGATGCCCCCGAGCCAGTGCGTGAACGAGCGCCAGAACGCCAGCGCCTTCGACAGCCCGTCGATCCCGTCGGCCGAGAGGATCGTCGAGCCCGTGGTCGT
>JAJDET010000257.1 GCA_029259655.1 Planctomycetota bacterium | reverse complement strand
GCGTGCCAGTAGTAGCCGTCCTCGTCGACCCGGTACTTGTCGCCCGTCACGAGCCACTCCCCGCGGAACGTCCGCCGGCTGTCCTCGTAGCGGTGGAGGTACGAGAGCGCGGCCGTCTCTCCCGAGAGCCAGAGACTGCCGACCTCGCCCGGCGCGACGTCCTCCCCATCCTCGCCCACGAGACGTACCGCGTAGCCCGGCACGGGCTTCCCGCTCGACCCCGGCCGGATGTCCCCGGGCCGGTTCGAGATGAAGATGTGGTAGTTCTCGGTGCAGCCGATCCCGTCGATGATCTCGAGACCCGTCGCGTCCTTGAAACGCTCCCAGAGCGGCGCCGGCAGCGCCTCGCCGGCCGACACGCAGAACCGCAGGGACGACAGGTCCCAGCGCTCGCGGACTCCCTCCAGGGCCAGGATCTGGCCGTAGCCCGTCGGCGCGTTGTAGAGGATCGTCGGACGGTGGCGGTCGACCTGGGCCAGCACGTCCTCGGGCACGCGCGGCGAGCCGGCGAACAGCACGCAGCTCGCGCCGACGTACCACGGGAAGATCAAGTTCCCGCCCGTGCCGAAGGTGAAGAACAGCTTCGCGACGGCGAAGGTCCGGTCCTCTGCGGTGAGGCCGAGCACGTCCTTCCCCCACAGCTCGGCCGTGAGCGGGTAGTCCTTGTGGGCGTGCGGGATGCCTTTGGGCTCGCCGGTCGTGCCGCTCGAGTAGTTCAGCGAACAGATGTCCTCGCGGTGCGTCTCCGTGCGCGCCAGCGTTTCCGGCTCACCCTCGATCCACTGCGCGTAGGACGGGAAGCCCGTCCCGCCGGGATCCCCCACGACGACGACCTGTACTCCATCGAGCGCAGCGCCCAGCCCCCCGACGACGTCGAGCAACGCAGCGTGCACGAAGAAGAGCCGCACGTTCGCGTCGCGCAGGGCGAAGGTGTGTTCGTTCGGTCGCAGGAGCGTGTTGAGGCTCAGGGCGACGGCTCCCACCTTCACGGTGGCGAAGAAGGTCGTCGTCCACTCCACCGAGTCCAGGAGCAGGAGACCGACGCACTCGCCGCGCCGGATGCCCGCGCGGCGGAGCGCGTTGCCCACGCGGTTCACCTCGCGCGAGACCTCCCCGAAGGTGCACGTCCGGTCGTCGGTGAAGACCGCCGGTTCGTCCGAACGCCGGTCCAGGTTGCGCTCGAGGATGTCGACGGCGTTGTAGTCGAGCGGCAGGTCCGAGGCGCGGATCGGCATCTTCCGAGGATACACCGCCGCGTTCATCGCCGGTGCGCGAGCCCCGCGACCAGGAGCCCGAGCAGCGCCCAGGCCACGAACAGCTCCAGGGTCGTCAGCTCCATGGCCGCCATCCGTTCGCCGAAGTCGCTCGCGAACATCTGAACCAGCGACCCGCGCACCTGCACCAGGAGGAGCGCTCCCATGCCGAGCAGCGAGACGCCCACCGCCGCCACCTGCACCGACCGCGGGACGGGAGAGGTCACCTCCGCGTACAGCTCGGGGTTCGACCCGGGGAGGAACAGGAGCGCGAGCGCGTGCAGGAGATAGAGAACGATCAGCGAGAACACGGCGATCCCCAGGGCCAGCCCGGTCTGCCCCGTCAGGAGCAAGAGCAGCGTCAGGACGAACGTCGCGACGAGGCCGAGCACGGGAGTCCCGCTCGCCGGGTGGATGCTCCCGAGCCACGCGGGCAGGAAGCCGTGCTCCGCCAGGAGCAACCCGAGCCGGCTCGGGACGAAGAACGAGGCGTTGAGCGAGGTCGCGACCGCCGCGACGCCGCCGATCGCGACGAGCGCCGCACCGCCCGCCGGCAGGTAGACCGCGGCCACTTCCGCCATCGGCGCGTTGCTTGCCT
Organism: Planctomycetota bacterium; assembly: GCA_029259655.1. Taxonomy (GTDB): domain Bacteria; phylum Planctomycetota; class UBA1135; order UBA1135; genus OFTM220. The sequence continues at coordinate 5,106 of JAJDET010000257.1, read as the reverse complement.
CCAGCGCGCTCTTCGGGAGCACGCCGAATGCGACGACCGACATCGCGATGAAGATCAAGCCGGTCAGGAGGAGTCCGCGCAGGAACGTGCGCGGGAGCTGGGCACGGCTCTCGCGAACCTCCCCCCCGGAATGCGCCAGGGACTCGAAACCAGCCCAGGCGAAGAACAGGGGCGGCAGCGAGCTCGCGAACCCGCGCGCGCCGCCGGACCAGAAGGGCCGGAAGTTCTCGAGCTCGACCTCGAACAGACCGGGCACGACGAGCACGACGATCGACACCCCGAGCACGGCGCACAGAGTCACCTGCACCCGGCCGAACCAGCGCACGCCGAGCGCGTGGACGCCGAAGAAGAACGCGAGTGACGCGGCGGCCAGAGGAGTCCTCCAGGCGTCCGCCGACACGTCCAGGCCGAGGATTCCGAGGAGCGCGAGGACGTAGTCCGCCAGCGCGGAGGCCAGGAACGCCCCGGCACCGATGTAGGAGATGAGCTTCAACCACGCCCCGAGGAACGCCAGGCGCGGACTCCGGAAGGTCTCGCGGATGTGGGCGTACTCGCCGCCGGGCTCGGTGCCCAGCGAGGTCGACAGGAAGACCATGTAGGGCACGGCGGTCGCGACGACGGCCACCATGAGCACGACGTGACCGAAGATCACGCTGGGTCCGGTGAGTGCGGACGCGTCGCTCGTGACGGTGAAGATCCCGGCGCCGACCAGGATCCCCACGAGCGCGGCGTAGGTCTCGAGCGCCCCCAGATCGCGCCGCAGTCGCGCACCGACTCCTCCCGCCCGCTTCCCCATCCCGCGAGCATAGCCGCCCCGCGTTCGGTATCCGTCACGTCCCGGCGATGCCTCGCAGGACCGGGTACGATGCCGCGACATGACTTCCCAAAGAGCTCCCCGGATCACGCACGGGACCCTCCCCGGTCTCGCGCTCGTCATCCTCCCGTTCCTCACGACCGCCGAGGTCGCGGCGCAGGAACCGCAGCGCGGACCGCGTCACGTCGATCCGCGCTGGCACGCCATCGTCCACGCGACCGTGGTGCCCGGCCCGGGCGAGCTCGTCGAGGATGCGACCATCGTCCTGCGCGACGGCGTCCTCCTGTCCGTCGAGGCCGGGGCCGCGCCGCCCGCGGGTGCGCGCGTGTGGGACGCCTCCGGTCTCACGGTGTATGCGGGCTTCGTCGAGCCGCACCTCGAGGTCGAGAGCCCCTCGCCCGACGCGCACGGGGCCCACTGGAACGCGCTCGTCGTGCCGCAGCGCTCCGCGCTCGACGGCGAGGACGGGACGCACGGCGCCGGCGTCGTCGGAGAGGGCGACCGGAAGGCGCTGCGGAAGCTCGGCTTCACCGCGGCCTGCGTGGTGCCGGACGACGGCGTGTTACGCGGAACGTCGGCCCTGGTCTCCCTCGGCGAGCCCGCGACGGATACGGAGGCGGCGCCGGCAGGAGTGCTGGCCACCGAGTGCTACCAGGCCTTCGCGTTCCAGACGGCAGGCTGGAGCTCGGGCGGCGTGAGCTACCCGTCGTCGGAGATGGGCGCCATCGCGCTCCTGCGCCAGACGTTCCTCGACGCGGAGTGGCACGCGCATGCTCGCGAGGTCTACGCGCGAGCACCGGAGAGGAACGAGCCGCCGCAGCGGAACGACGCCCTCGAGGCGCTCTCCGATGCGACGACACCGCTCTGCTTCGAGGCCTCGAACGAGCTCCAGATCCTGCGCGCCGCAGCGCTGGCCGGCGAGCTCGGACGTACGCTCCTGATCCGCGGGTCGGGCACCGAGTTCCGGCGCCTGGACGCGATCGCCGGCCTGGGTGCGCCCGTCCTCCTGCCGCTCGACTTCCCCGACGAGCCCGAGGTCGGGACGCTGGCCGAGGCGGACCGCGTCAGCCTGCGCGCGCTCATGACGTGGGAACAGGCCCCGACCAACGCGCGACGGCTCGTGGAGGCCGGAGTGCAGGTCGCGCTCACGACCGACGAGCTCGACGACAAGGGCGACTTCGCGAAGAACCTGCGCAAGGCGATCCTGCACGGGCTCGGCGAGGACGATGCGCTCGCAATGCTGACCACGAATCCCGCAGAGGTCCTGGGAGTCGCCGATCGACTGGGCCGCGTCGCTCCCGGGTTCCTGGCCAACCTCGTTGTGACCGACGGCCCGCTCTTCGACGAGGAGACCGAGATCCGCGACGTGTGGGTCGGCGGCCGGCGCCACGAGATCAACGCCGCACCGGATCCCGACTACGACGGGGACTGGAGCGGGACCATCGCGCGGCTCGGAGCGAACGAGGATGTCGACGCGACCTTCTCGGTCGACGACGGAGACCTCGTCGTCAAGGCCCTCGACCAGGAGGAGAAGACGCGCGAGTTCACGCGTGAGGAGGAGCGCATCACGTTCCTGCTCGACGGCAGCGCGTTCGGCGAAGAGGGCACCTGGTCCTTCTCGGGTCGCGTCGAAGGCAGCGCGCTCTTCGGGACCCTCCTCGATCCGGACGGAGGCCTCGCGAGCGTCGAGGTCGAGCGCGTCGACTCGGCCGGGGACGAGGAAGAGGACGACTCCGGCGAGGAAGAGGAGAACGACGACGATCCGCCGTCGGTGCCCGAGACGTTCGGGATGCCCTTCGGTGCCTATGGACTGGCGGAGCTGCCGGCACAGGAAGCGCTGCTCCTCACGAACGCCACGGTCTGGACGTCCGGACCCGACGGGATCCTCGAGGACGCGGCCGTGCTCATCCGCGACGGGAAGATCGAATACGTCGGACCGGCGACGGACGCTCCCTCGGGCGCGACCGTGCTGGACCTCGAGGGCAAGCACCTGACTCCGGGCCTCATCGACTGCCACAGCCACACCGGCATCAGCCGCGGCGTCAACGAGATGGGCCAGCGCGTGACCGCGGAGGTACGCGTCGCGGACGTCATCGACCCCGACTCCATCAACTGGTACCGACAGCTCGCCGGTGGCCTGACTGCCGCCAACCAGCTCCACGGCTCGGGGAACGCCGTCGGCGCTCAGAACAGCGTCGTCAAGCTGCGCTGGGGTGCCGCGCTGCCGGAGGCCATGCGGCTCGACGGCGCGATCGCCGGGATCAAGTTCGCCCTCGGCGAGAACCCCAAGCGAGTCGCGCAGAACACCAAGATCCCCGACGAGTACCCGCAGACGCGCATGGGCGTCGCGACGCTCATCCGGGACCGCCTGCTCGCGGGGCGCGAGTACCGCGCGGCGCACGAGCGCTACGCCCGGCTCTCCAGGGCGGAGAAGGCGCTGACCGTGCCGCCGCGGCGCGACCTCGAGCTCGAGGCGCTGGGCGAGATCACGGCCGGCGAGCGCCTCGTGCACTGCCACAGCTACCGCCAGGACGAGATCCTGATGTTGTGCGAGATCGCGGGCGAGATGGGGTTCCGGATCGGCACCTTCCAGCACGTGCTCGAGGGCTACAAGGTCGCGGAGGCGATCAAGGAGGCGGCCATCGGCGGCTCGACCTTCTCGGACTGGTGGGCCTACAAGTTCGAGGTCGTCGACGCGATCCCTCACAACGCGGCGATCATGCACGAGGTCGGTGTGGTGGTCTCGATCAACTCGGACTCCGCCGACCACGCGCGGCGGCTGAACACGGAGGCCGCGAAGTCGATGAAGTACGGCGGGCTCGACCCGGCCGAGGCGCTCGCGCTCGTCACGATCAACCCGGCGATCCAGTTGATGGTCGACGACCGCATCGGATCCCTGGAGGTGGGCAAGGACGCCGACCTCGCCGTGTGGTCGGGCGACCCGCTCTCGTACCGCTCGCGCTGCGAGCGGACCTTCGTGGACGGCCGCGAGCTCTACTCGATCGAGCGCGATCGAGAGCTCGGTGACGCGGCGCAGCGCGAGCGCCAGCGCATCGTCCAGAAGATCCTCGCCGACGACGCACCGGACGTGGTCGCCGACGCGAACGCGGACCCGGACGAGGAGGACGACGAGGCAGAGGAAGAGCCCGGCCGCTGGGTTCTCGAGGAGGCGCGTCTGCGCGCAGGCATCGCCCCGGGCGAGCACCTCCCCGGCGAGTGCGGCTGCGACGCGTACTGGATGGAGGAGGTCCGCTAGCCGCGGAGGATAACCCCATGAACACACTCGTCACTGCAACGCTCTTCCTCCTCGCCGTGCCCGTGTCCGCCCAGGACCTCGGTCACAAGGCTCCCCCCCAGTCTCGGCCCATCGGCATCCGCGGCGCGACGATCCACACGGTCGCCGACGGCACGCACCGGGGCGGCACGATTGTCTTCGACCAGGGTCGCATCGTCTCCGTTTTCGCCCCGGACGTGAGGCCCACGAGTCCGGCGAACACGGAGTGGATCAACGTCGGCGTGGAGACGCACGTCTACCCCGGGTTCGTCGCGTTCAACACGACCATGGGCTTGGCCGAGGTCGGCAGCGTCGACATGACGCTCGACGTGAACGAGGCCGGCGCGATCACGCCCGAGGTCCGCACGGGTCTCGCGGTCAACCCCGACTCGTGGGTCCTGCCGGTGACGCGCGCCAACGGAGTCCTAACCTGCGGCGTGATGCCCACGGGAGGCCGCGTCCCGGGCCGCGCGACCGTCATCAGGATGGACGGCTGGACGTGGCGTGACCTGGAGGTGCTCCCCGACGCGGGGCTCGTCGTGAACTGGCCCTGGATGGGCCCGTTCGGCCAGGACGACGACGACGGCGAGAAGAACGCGGAGCAGGCGCTCGAGGAGCTCGATGCGCTGTTCGACGCGGCGCTCGCGTACGAGAATGCGCGCCGCGCGGACGACTCGGTCGAGACGGACCTGCGGCTGGAGGCGGTGGTACCGGCCGCGACGGGCCAGGCGCGCGTGTTCCTCGGGGCGTCGAGCCTCCTGCAGATCGAGTCCGCAGTCCTGTGGGGCGTCGAGCGCGAGCTCGACTTCGTCCTCGTCGGCGGTCGCGAGGCGCACCTCACCCTCGATCTCCTGCGCCGCCATCGCGTCCCTGTCGCGATCACGTCGGCCCACCGACTCCCGCGCCGGCGAGACGTCTCGTTTGCGGCCCCCTACGAGCTTCCGGGGATCCTGGCCGACGCCGGGATCCGTTTCTGCCTGACCGTCCCGGCCGGCTCCTGGACGAACGCGAACACGCG
>JAJDET010000256.1 GCA_029259655.1 Planctomycetota bacterium | reverse complement strand
GGCCAGCGACGCTTCATGGGGCTCGACTGGGACTGCGCCAGCTGCCACGACGACTCGCACGACGGTCGCATGATCCTCGAGTGCGCGCAGTGTCACGGACAGACGGCGTTCGACGAGCCTGCGTCGCACGGCCACGAGCGTTACCTCCCGCTCGTCGGTGCGCATGGGAAGCTCGACTGCCGGGAGTGCCACGAGAAGGGACCGCGCTCGCTGAAGTCCCTGGGATTGCGCGGGATCATCGAGACGCCTCGAGAGTGCACAGACTGTCACGAGTCGCCGCACGACCAGAGGTTCGTCGCGAGGATGACGACTTCGCTCGTCCTGGCCGAAGAAGCGGCGTGCGTCGTCTGCCACGAGGTCGAGCACGAGAGCTTCCGTGACGAGGAGCTCCAGATGACGCCCGAGCTCCACCTGTTCACGGGCTTCTCGCTCGACGAGCCGCACGCTGCGGCGACCTGCGCGGACTGCCATGATCCGGCGGCCGACGATTTCGAAGAGAGGCACCCCGGCAGGCACGCTCGCGACTGCGCGAGCTGTCACGACGATCCGCACGCGGGGCAGTTCGACTCCGAGCCGGAGCGCACCTGCGTGTCGTGCCACGACCGCAAGCACTTCGATCCGCACGCCTTCACCGTCGAGCTGCACGGGGAGACCGCGCTCGAGCTCGAGGGCCGGCACCTGGACACCGACTGCAACACCTGCCACGAGACAAGCGATGCCGACGACACGCCGCGCGTCTTCCGGGGGACTCCGTCTCGGTGCGAGAAGTGTCACGACGACGCGCACGACGGCTTCTTCGAGGATCGTCGCGCGGCCCAGCTCACCGCGACTCCGGGCGGGAGCTGCGCCCAGTGCCACGGGGTGGAGAGCTTCTCGAGAGGCGTCGCAGGGGCTTTCGACCACGGTCGCTGGACGGACCTCGCGATCTCGGGCGCGCACGCCCAGGTCGACTGCCACGCGTGCCATGTCGAGAGCGACGAACCCGACGAGCTCGGTCGCACCTTCGGCCGCATCGCCGAGATCCACGGCGAGTTCGAGGGCTGCGTCACGTGCCACACGGATCCGCACGAGGACGAGTTCGACGACGGCCCCGTCAGGGTCGACAAGAAGACGGGCTGTGCCCGCTGCCACGTCCAGACATCTTTCCGGAGCTTCCCGACCGGGTTCGCCCACGGAAGGTGGACGGACTTTCCGCTCGAGGGTGCCCACGCCGAGACGGAGTGCTCATCGTGCCACGCGCCCTACGGCAGCCCGGACGAACGCGGCCGCACCTGGGATCGCGCGCGGGGGTCCGACTGCAGGGATTGTCACGCGGACCCGCACGCCGGCCAGTTCAAGAAGAACGGAACGACGGTGTGCTCGGAGTGTCACACGAGCGCTGTCGGCTTCTCGATCGTGGAGTTCGACCACGACACGCAGTCCAGGTTCGAGCTGGGCGAGGCCCATCGTGTACTGAAGTGCGCGGAGTGCCACGAGCCCTGGCCGTTGCCGAACGGGGGCGAGATCGTGCGGTACCGTCCGCTCGATCGCGATTGCACTTCCTGCCACGGCAAGCACCACGAGCAGGAGCGTCGGCGATGATCGCCCGCTCGACGCTCGTCGTGGCCTTGCTCCTGCTCTTCGCCGCAGCGGGGCGCGCCCAGGATGCGAGGGACGAGTTCCGAATGCTCGAACTGCGCGTCAGCGGGACGGGTGATCGCGCGATCGTCATGGTCGATCGCGGAGCGCGGGACGGTCTCGCCGTCGGCGACGCCGTTCGCTTCCACCCGCGCGAGGGAGGCCCTCTCCGCGGCACGGTCGTGCGCGTCGTGGAGCGCAGTGCCATGGTGGAGATCGACGGCGACCGCGAAGCGCCGCCGCTCGGGACGCGTGGAGAGGTGCGCATCCCCGTCGAGCGCGCCATCGAGACCGGAGTCGATCCGCCCGAGCTCGTTCCCGAGGTCCCCGAGCATCCTCCCTGGGAGAACACCGACGAGGAGTACACACCGGGCATGCCGCTCCTGGTCGAGGTCGACGCCGTGCGACCGGAGGACCGGGCCGCGCGGATCTCGGGTCGCGTCTACGTGACCGGCGACTGGATCCAGACGCTCGACGAGGACAGGCGGGACTACTTCCTCCGCATGGGGACCGACGTGCGCTCCCTGAACCCGTTCGGACGCGGAGGTGAGCTCCACTTCGATGCCGAGATGAACTTCCGGCGGGCGGACCTTCCGGACCTCGACGACGAGAACGCAAGCGAGCTGCGCATCGACCGCATCTCGTACGAGCGCGGCGGAACGCGGTTCTCGGACACGCGCTTCGAGGTCGGCCGTTTCCTCCAGGAAGGGATGTACGAGTTCGGCGTGATCGACGGCTACGAGTACGCGAAGAGCTCCGTCGGCGGAGACGCCGTCGGCTTCAGCCTCGGGTTCATGCCCGAGCCCGATCCCGACTTCCAGTCGGGCAAGGACTTCCAGCTCGCCGCCTGGTATCACTGGGAACCCGCGGACTTTTCCGCGCTCACCGTGGACGGCGGCTACCAGAAAACGTTCCACAACGGCGACGCCGACCGGGACCTCTTCGTCCTGCGGCTCGCGAACCTGCCGGACGAGGGCTGGGACGTCCACGGGACGGCGTGGATCGATCTCTACACGTCCGGGGACGACAAGGATGCGGGAGTCGAGCTGACCCAGGCGAACCTCGTGACGAGTCGGCGCTTCGGCGAAGAGGGCGGCCTCGACATCAGCCTCACGCTCACTCGCTTCCCGGACATCGAGCGCGACGAGTTCCTTCCGCCCGAACCCCTCGACCTGCTCGACGACGAGAACAAGCGGCTCGGGACGAGTGCGTGGAAGCGCGTCACGGAGTCCACGCGCGTGATCGGAATCGCGGGGGTCTGGGCCGACGAGGAGGACGAGGGTGGCGACGTCGAGGTCGGCCTGGAGATCGACGACTTCCTCCTGGAGCGCAGCGTCACGAGCTTCTCGGTCTTCGACAACCACGCTCGGTTCACCGACATCGTCGGTGCGCGGGCGGGGTATCGGATCCACGCGGGACGAGGGTACTGGGACCTCTCCGTGGAGGCCGCGCGGCAGCGCCAGCTCGGCTTCAGCGATGCCCTGGACAACCTGCCCAGGATTCGCGCTCGCGGAAGCTGGGGATTCCGCACGGGATCCGGATGGGACGTCTCGCTCTACGGCGAGGGCGAGACGTGGGACGAGGACCATGCCTGGTCCGTGGGCTTCTTCGCACAGAGGTACTTCTGAGATGAGCGACGAAAGACGACGGTGGCTCGTGCTCGGCGTGCTCGGATATCTCGTCCTGGCCTGCGTCGCGTCCGGCCCCATGCAGTCCGCGCGGCGAGACCGACACGGCTGGGCAGCCGGACTGGGCGTGGTCGTGCCCCACGACAGCTTTCCGGCCGACTGCCAGATGTGCCACGTGGGAGGCGACTGGCAAGTGCTCTCTCCCGACTTCGAGTTCGACCACGAGGCGGAGACCGGCGTCGCGCTCGAGGGGGCTCACTCGCGCGCACAGTGCCTGCGCTGCCACAACGACCGCGGGCCCGTGGGCAAGTTCGTCGAGCGGGGCTGCGCGGGGTGTCACGAGGACGTGCACCTCGGACAGCTCGGAGCGGACTGCCAGCGATGCCACGAAGAGCAGACCTGGCGTCCCTTCGGTCAGGTCGCGTTGCACGACCGCACGCGCTTTCCGCTCGTGGGCGTGCACGCCTCGACGTCCTGCCGGCGCTGCCACATCGGCGCGGAGGTCGGGAAGTTCGTTCCGACCGATACGGATTGCGTCACGTGCCACCGTTCGGACCTCGCACGCGCGAACAATCCCAATCACATCGCACTCGGATTCGTCGATCGATGCGATAGGTGCCACCAGCCGACGACGTGGAATCAAGCGGAGATCGGGAACTAGCCGGGGTAGAAGCCGGTTGGTTACTCGCCAGTTGTTTCTTTCTTCTCTGCTGCCCGTGCCCGTGCCCGTGCCCGAATCACTCGGTCAGAACTCGAATGCTGGAACGAAGCAGACGCGTACGAATCGAAACTCTCCGGTAGGGAGCCTCCTACGGAGAGCTGAGTTCCCATCGGGCACGGGCACGGGCTCGGGCACGTTCGGAGCGGGATACGTCACCGAGAACCCTCAAGGTTCCGGGTCCGAGGCCCGATAGGGAAAGGGCACCGTAAGGACGCTTCGTCGGGAAAAGGGAAGCCCGGCGAGCGGGGTGCGATCCGGGAGGACGAGAGGAGGCGCCTGAGCGCTCGAAGGGGGAACGGTCGGGATCGAGGTCCGGACCGGGTCGGGCGAGGAAGGCGACTTTATGGACGATTGGGGGAATTGTGTATTGGCGGTCATCGCGCTCGCGCTCGTCGCGGCGTGCAGCCGCTCCGGAAGCGACTCGTCGGCCGAGTCGTGCATGACGTGTCACAACGCGTCGCAGGCGAACGACTACGGCGGCCCGGGGCTCCAGAACCCGCACCCCTTCGCGGGTGCAGGGAACCTGCGCTGTACGACCTGCCACGGCGGTAACCCGGACGGAGAGGACAAGGACGCGAGCCACGTCCCGCGGCCGCCCGAGATCGGCGACGACCAGAACCTGATCGACAGCGAGGAGGCCTACTTCAACCGCCTCACGCTGACCGGCCTCGACAAGTACAACGACTACATCGTCGCCGGAACGACCTACTCGGCGCTCGACTACCTCCAGTTCATCAATCCCGGTGACCTGCGCGTCGTGACCCAGTCCCGGAGCTGCGGGATCTGCCACCAGGGGCACGCCGAGTGCGTCGCCGAGAGCCTCCTGGCGACGCAGGCCGGCATCTTCTCCGGCGCCCTCTTCGCGATCGGACAGGAGAGCGACGTCCCCGAGAGCGTCGACCTCCACGAGGACACCGCCGCCGACAAGGGCTTCCGGGCCGTGACGGACACGGACTTCAACGTCGCGACCGCGGACGTGGGAGAGGTCGGACGGCTGCTCGAGTTCCCCGTCTTCAGCGTGCGAGGCGCGAGCGGGGGGACGAACATCCACAACAACGACGACTACCTGGCCGGCGAGCTCGACGACGACGTCTTGCCGGACGGCCGCGTCGTGTCGAACTCGGCGCTCTCGAACCTCTATCACGAGCAGATCGCGTTCACGTGCGGCGACTGCCACCTCGGCAGCGCGGGCGCCAACAACCGCTACGGCGACTTCCGCTCGTCGGGCTGCACGGCGTGCCACATGCCCTACAGCCTCGACGGACGAAGCGGGAGCTTCGATCCCAACGTGAACAAGCTCGAGCCCGCGGACCCGGATCAGATCGAGGCGCCCGAGCGCTCGCACATCCGGTCGCACGTCATCGTCAGCACGGCACGTACGGACCAGAACGGACAGCTCGTCCAGGGCATCGACGACTACACCTGCGCCGGCTGCCACCAGGGTTCGAACCGCACGGTGATGCAGTACTGGGGCATTCGCCTCGACCAGAACGAGGACCTGCACCGCGGTGTGCAGTACCCGGCCATGCCGGCCTCGTTCACGGACACGCGCAACGACCCGCGGCTCTTCGATCCGGTCGTCAACAACAACACCTTCAACGGTCGCCGGGGCCAGCAGTACATCCTGAGAGAGGACTACGACGGCGACAACAAGGACGACACTCCGCCGGACGTGCACTACGAGGCCGGGATGGGCTGCATCGACTGCCACGGCGGCAACGAGCTCCACGGCGGCAACGTCGCGGCGGGCGACAACCCGCAGGTGCTCTCGCGCATGGAACAGTCGCTCTCGATCGAGTGCGAGAGCTGTCACGGAGGAATCGACGCGTACGCGCCGACGACCACCGCCGTGGCCTACGACGGGGTCCTGCGAGAGGTCGCGATGGACGCAGCCGGGAACGCCATCCCGCACGTCGTGAAGGAGGGCAACGACTTCTTCCTCTACAGCCGTCTGACAGGCAACCGACACTACGTGTCCCAGACGGCCGATACGATCTTCGACAACGGCAAGATCGACCCGTTCACGTCGCAGCCGATCTACAGCGACAAGGCGTCCTATGCGATGGGGCGCGCCGACGGCGTCGGGGCAACGGGCATCGGCCCCATGCAGGACGGCATGGCGGCGAACGGGTACGCCCACACCGACAACGTGAGCTGCGCCGCGTGCCACGCGTCGTGGACCAACTCGTGTGTCGGGTGCCACCTCGAGGGCGAGTACCGCGCCAACGGTCAGGACTTCAGCAACATCACCGGAGACCGCATCGTCTTCCGGGAGCGCGAGGCCGACTTCGTCTACCAGAGCCCGATCCTGTTCCAGCTCGGCATCGACACCGACGACAAGGTCGCTCCGATCGCCGCGAACACGGACATGTTCTTCACCTGGGAGGACCGTCAGGGCAACGACTCGCAGACGTTCGAGTTCTCCGACCGCAACAGCAAGGGGAACGACCGCGTGACCACGGCGTACCCGTCGCTCTCGCACAACGTGATGATGCCGCACTCGATCCGCGGCCGGACGACCGCCGAGTTCGAGGGACCGCGATACTGCGTCTCGTGCCACTTGACGACCGCGGGGATGACGCAGTTCGGTACGGAATACGCCACCATGCGCTCGGCGCTGCAGGGGGGGACTCCGACCGACCTCGCCAACCTGAACTTCACGCTGCTTCAGGAGCACATCGGAGAGAACACGGGCAACGACCTGAACTCCCCGCTCTGGGTGCACATGGTCGCCGGGCTGGGGTCCGGGCTCTTCCTCTTCGACGACGAGGGTTGTCCCGTGAACGACCTCGACACGGACGCCAACCGCAAGGGCTGCGACACGGGATCGCCGAAGGCGAACTTCGACATCAACAACGCGGTGTTCGACCTCGACCGGATCGTCCTGGAGGACGGCACGCCGACCGGGTCCAACAACCACCCGACCGACGACCCGGTGCTGGGTGCGCTCAACCGCAACGGGGACACCATGGCCGGTCCGCTGAGCGCCGCCATGATCCAGCGCCTCACGAATCCTAACCCGGCGATCGGGATCCACCTGGACTCCTGGTTCGACGCGAACGGGAATCCCGGGGGGCTCGTAGGAAACTTCGTGCCCTAGCGGTCTTCCGGGTCTGGTGCCCGTGCCCGTGCCCGTGCCCGATTCTGAACGCTGCGTCTCCGCAGAGGTTCTCTTTCAGGCACGGCGGATCCGTACCCCGCTACTCCGTGCCAAGCGCCTTCGGCTCCGTACGGGCTTTTCGGGCACGGGCACGGGCACCAGAAAAGGGCGACCGGTCGTTCGACTTCTCTTCGGAAGCATCGGCGCGAGCTCCCACGCGGGCATAATCCCTGTCGAGGGGGAAACACCGCATGCGCGTCGACAACACCGCCTGGGCCGTCTTCTTCGTGCGCTGGGTGCTCGGACTGATCTTCGGGATGGCCGGCTGGTGGAAGGTGTTCGAGCTTACGCCGAAGATCCACGCCGAGAGGATGTTCGTGGAGGGGTTCGCGGAAACGTGGATCCCGTCCTGGTTGCTCTGGGGCCTGGGGCTCGCGATCCCGTTCGTCGAGCTCGCCGCGGGCGCGCTCCTGTGCGTCGGGTTCCGCGTGCGCGAGGCCGCCGTCGCGGTCGGCGGCGTCCTCGTGATCGTCACCTACGGGCACCTCTTGCAGCAGGCGCTCTTCGACACGACCGCGCACATCTTCCCGCGCCTCGTCCTGCTCACCTTCGTTCTGGTGATACCGCGTGAGCGCGACGTGCTCACGCTCGATGCGTGGGCGACGTCGCGCTCACGGACCTGACTACGGCAGCACGAGGTCGATCGTCCGGAGCAGTTTCGGTGTGTCCGAGTGGCTCCAGTTGGCCAGGTGGTCGAAGTCGGGGACCGACGGCGTCCACCCCGCGCCCGGGAGCTGGATGGCCTCGATCACGACCGTCACCGTCTGACCCGAGAGGGCCGTCGGAAGGGCGAAGGTCAGGTCCGCGAACCCGCTCCCGTCGGTCAGGGCCGTCGAGATCGTGAACGGACCCGGTAGGACCGTGTAGGGCTGGGCCACGACGGTGAACGCGCTCGGCCCTCCCTGCGTGTCGAGGTCGGCGGGAACGTCGATGAACTGCCCGTCGAGGCAGACGCGCGCGACGACCTGATAGCCGACCGCGGGCGTGGGCGGCGACCCGAGCGAAAAGCGGTTCGCGGCCTCGACCCGGAGGGTCATCGGAGACGTCGGCGTCACCGGGAGCTGGGTGAAGCTCAGCGACGCGACCTTCGTGCGGTCCACGAGGCCCACGAAGGACTTCGTGTTGAAGCTCACGACCTTCTGCTTCGACATGCCGAAGTGGTCGATGATGTCGATCGTCACCTGGTAGGTCTGCAGCGGATCGAGGTTCGCGAGCACGAGCCGGTGGTGGTAGCCGAAGCGGCTCTTCACGAGCCCCGAGTCCCCGGAGCCGCCGGCGCCTGTGGTCACGTAGCTCGCATCGACGCGGGCCTGTTCCGTGACCTCGAACCGCAGGACCGCCGTCTTCGCGGTCGTCCACAGGACGTCGACCGTGTCGTTCACGAAGTCCGGCGGGCCGGGATCGGATCCGGGCACGCTCGAGGCCAGCGTCGGGTCGGAGCCGACCATGTCCTCGTAGCCGTCCCACCAACCGTCTCCGTCGGAGTCCTTCACCTCCGGGTCGGTCCCCCCACCCGGGTAGTGCTCCTCGTCCTGGTTGGGCAGGCCGTCGCCGTCGTAGTCGATCGCGAAGCGGCGCGCCGTCCCGAAGGGCATCCCGATGAAGGTGTTCGTCGACTTGCCCTGCTTGGCCTGGGCGAGCAACGTCCCCACGACCTGTGGCGGGATGGTCGAATCGTCCGGGACGAGGAGGCCGGAGGCCGCGTCCAGGTACCACCGCACGTCGCGCTCCACGGTCTGCCACTCGAACGTGCCGATGACGGCGAGGTCGCCGTTGACGACGGTCTGGCCCGAACCCGTGGTCATCCCCGTCGAGGTCTGGGGCACCAGATAGTTCCGGATCGCCTTGAAGACGGAGTTCGGCGTCGTGTCGTCGACGTGGTAGGCGCGGTGCGCCACGGGCGCGAGCCCGTTGTCCCACTGGTGGATGTAGTCCGTCAGTGAGGAGATCAGCGTGTTGGTGAAGACGTTGAAGACGAGAACGAAGTGATGGAGGTTCGTGAAGAGCCCCGCGTGCGTGAACGCCACGCCGAGCGGCGGGAAGAAATCGCTGTTCGGCAGGTTCGGAACCATGGGGACGAAATCGACCGTCTCCAGCTGGATCCCGGGAGTGGTCGTGTCCGCGTCCTGCTCCCAGCGATAGTCCTCCTGGAACGGGGGCACCTTGAAGTCCATCTGGTGCGGATGGTGATCCTGGATGCCGTCCGCGATGAAGTCGTTGCTCGTGCCCTTCGGGAACGAGTGACAGCTCGCACAACCCAGGATGAAGTTGGCCTGACCGTCGACGGGGTCTCCGTCGGGAAAGCCGGGGAACAGCGGAGCATCGATGTCGGGATCGACGAGTCGCTCGATGTTCTGGTTGGGGTTGGCGGGTGATTGCATCGAGAACACGAAGTCCTCGAACTTCTCCCACTTCCCACCGGGGGTCGTGTCGAGCATCGCTCCACCGAGGAGTCCCTCGAACGCCTCGTTGAAGTCGATCATGAGCTGATCGCCGATCCCCTCCTGCTCGCCGCGCCAGTGGAACGGGTGCACGGTCTCGAGCCCGGTCATCGTCTGGGTGATCATCGGACCCTTGGGGTCCTTGTCCTGCTCGATGTTCCAGGCGATGCCGTCGAACCCGCCGTCGATGTGGCAGGTCGTGCAGGCGAAGCGGTTGTTCAGCGAGTTGCCGGCGTCGAAGAACGTGGCGCGCCCGTCCTTCAGGTCGCGCGGGGTCGGGTCGTACCCGAGGTCGAGCGTGATCCAGGGGCTCGTCGTGTCGTTGAGGTCGTAGCCCTCGATCACGTTCGTGCCCCAGCAGTAGACGAAGGCCGTGTTGAGCGGGAGCGAGTACTCGACGGCGCGCGGGATGGAGCCGGCCGTGGAGAGATCCCACTCGAGGAAGAAGTTGCCCTGGGGGTCGAGCAGGGTGACGTTGTCCGTCAGGAGCCCGACCACGAACGCGAATCCGGCATCGGTCATGCACAGGTTGAAGGGCTGTCCGACCGCCCGGGTGGGATCGTGCGCGAACCCGCCCATGCCGTCCGGGTGAAGATCGAGGTCGAAGGTCGAGCCGGGCGTCACGACCTGACCGGCCGTCAGCGTCATGAGGCTGAGCTGGTTGAACGCGATCTTCCCGTTGATGGTCGGCTCGGTCTGCATCGTCGGATCCTTCGTGTTGGCGTCCGTGTTGAGCGCCCAGAAGTCTCCGGTGAACGGGTTGACCGCGTGCGCGAACATGACCGTCCCGACGTGCTGTGCCGCCGGGCTCATGACCGGCGTCACCCCCGTCGTGTCGATGCGGAACACGTCGTAGTCGTTGAGCCCATTGATGACGACGCTCGTGTCCGCGCCGTCGATCACGCCCAGCTCACCCACGTGCGCCGGGCCCGGGATGAAGGAACCCTCGGGCCGGTGGACGAGCGTGTTGTTCCCCGAGGCCTGCGGCACGACGAGGATGTCTCCGTTCGTGTCCACCGACAGAAACGTCGGGTGCTTGGAGGGCATGTAGAGGACGTTCGCAATGGAGAACGTCGTGAGGTCGATCTCCACGACGGCGTCGCTGGCGGACGCCGTCACCCAGGCATCGTCCCCCACCACGACGATGTCGGCGGGCTCGCCGAGCTGACGACCCGTGGCCGGGTCCTCCATCTGGAGGACGTCGAGGATCTCCCCCGTGTCGGCGTCGAGCAGGCAGACGACCCAGCTCGTCCGGCAGACGACGATCAGGCGCAGGTCGCTTCCGTCCGTCCACTTGGCGATGGAGACCGGTCCGACCGGGACGCCGAAGGTCGACGTGGGCGTGCCCGTTCCGTTGCTGAAGTAGTGGACCTGGTTGTTGTGGTTGTCGACGGCCCAGAGCGAGAAGCCGTCGTCCGAGAGGACCATCGGTCGATAGGGCGGGTTCATCAGGTTGACCCAGTCCCCCTCGAGGTTGTCGACCGTCTCGTAGGGAACCGGTACGGGTCCCGGATCGATGGGCACGGTGATCACGGGTCCGGTGAGGACGCCCGAGACGCGCGGCGTACCCGGCTGTGAAGTCACACCGGCCGGGACGGCGGTCGCGCCGCCGGGGAGCTGCAGGCCGCCGGTCGATTGGGCTCCCGTTGCCCCCACCCCCATGGCCCCCGTGCCCATAACCTGCGCGGCGACGTCCGTTGCACACACGCCCGCCGCGATCCCCACGAAGACCAGTACTCGCTCGATTGCCTTGCACATGTTCTCGCCTCGGCTCCTGACCGAACGCGGGGTCGAGCGTCGAAACTCCTCGGGCACGCCCCGCACCCCTGTCGGCGTCGACGGGGCGCGAAGTCGTTTCCCGATTCGGTGATTTGCGAGTCGTGGAGAATCGCGAAACTCTCGCGACGAGTTGCAACGCAGGGCCGTGTACCCGCTCGCGGGGGGACCGGCGAGGCTACAATCGACGTCCAGGCATGGGACTCCCTTCGAGCGCCAGTTCTCGCGAAGAGCGTGGAACGATTCCCGAGCATCGAACGCCAATCTCCCGCGACGCCGACCTCGATCTGATCCGGGGTGTACGCGCCGGGCGGCCCGAGGCCGTGGCGAGGTTCGTGGAGCGCATGCAATGCGTTCCCTCGATCCTGGCCGCGCAGAATGCCCGCCTGGGCGCGCCGCTCACGTCCGATGACCTGGCCGATGTCGTTCAAGACACGCTCACGTCCATATGGAGAAAGCTCGGCGAATTCGAAGGGAGGGCGGCGCTGGAGACGTGGGTCTACCGGTTCTGCTTCCTCGAGCTCATGAACAGCGTGCGGCGCCGACGACGACGGCCGGAGCCGATGCACGAGGAGGAATCCGTGGCTGAGCGCGACGACACCGGGGGGGCGAGTCCCGCCGAGACCGCCGATCGCGAGCTCATCCACCGTGTGCTGGACCGGCTGGGACCGCCGGCGTCCGACGTGATCCGAATGAAGCACTTCGAGGAGCTCACCTTCGACGAGATCGGGGCAGAGCTCGACGTGTCACCCAACACGGCGAAGACCCAGTACTATCGGGGCATGGTCCGGCTTCGCGAGTACCTCGACGCCGCAGAGGCCGCGCAATGAGCGAAGAGCACCTGGACGCCCATCTCGAACGCGTGCTGACCGGTGACGCGGGCCTCGACGATCCAGAGGTCGCCGAGCTCCTCGCGTCACGTCCGGAGGCTCGCGAGCGCCTCCGCGCGCTCGAGGAACTGTCGCGGCGTCTCGACGACGCCGGGGGCGAGGCGCGCGCGACGCTCGATGCGTCGTCGAGCGTCGCGGCGGCCCCGGGTTCCGAGCGCGTCGGGCCCGTGCTTCGCGGTCTGGTGCGAGAGTCGGCGCCCGCACGGATCCCGATCCGCTTCGTCGCCGCGGCCGCCGCCCTGGTCTTCTTCGCGGGTCTGTTGTGGATGCTCGGCCCGGGTTCGGGCGAACCCCGCGAGGAGCCGGGCGACGTCTACCTCGGCGACGGAGCGATCGAGCTCCTGGAGCCGTCGGGCGAAATCGGAGGATGGGGGCGCTTTCGCTGGAGTTCCGACCTCCCGGCGGGAGGATGGTTCACCCTGGAGGTCCGGGGCGCGGACGACCCGCCCGGCACCGCGCCGATCGTGCGCGAGACCGACCTGACGGAGAACGAGTGGACGCCCAGTCGAGACTTGCCCGATCGGATCCGCCTGCGCATCGTCGCCCACGACGCGGGCGGTGTGCCGAGCGGCTCGTTCGAACGGGAGCTCTCGCTCTCGCGCTGATCGCGTCGCTCGCTCCGGGAGTCCACGCCCAGGACGAGGTCCCCGCCGATCGCTTCCGGAATCGCGTCTTCGAGCTGCGGGGCAGCGTCCCGACAGGCTCGCCCGCCGACGATGCGCAGATCGGAGCGGAGCTCCTGGATCTCACGCGACGCCTCGAGCCGCTCGTCGACCGGGAGGAGTTCGCGGCCGGCATCTACGGCTACGCGATGGCGGTGCTCGCGGGGCTGGACGACTTCGCGCGGGGAGGCCTCACGTCCGAGGAGTGCCGCGCGAACGCCCGGGCCGCAGCGGGCGCCGCCGAACCCGGAGTTCGCGCCGGGATCGAGCTCGACCTCGCGCAGGGACTGCATCGTCGCGGTCGGATGGGCGAGGCGCGCGACCTCCTCCGCTCGGCACTGCCCGACGTCGACGACGCGGTCCGGCCGTACGTCCTCTATCTCCTGGCGGATGTCTGGAGAATCTCCGGCGAGACGGAGCTCGCGCTCGAGACGGTCGATGAGGCCGAATCCTTGCTCTCGGACGAGGTGGAGTTCCACCAGTACCTGCGCCCGTCGATCCTCGGGTTGCGGGGAATGGTTCACCTGGAGCTCGGCGTGCTCGACGAGGCCGCGCGCTGGATCGAACAGGAGACGGAGCTCGCGGAGGGGATCGGAGATCCCGAGCTCGTCCGGACCGCTCTCATCCACCGCGCCTCGCTCCTGCTCGCGAACTACCGCGAGGACGCGATCGGACGCGCGACGCGCGAGGAGCTCGAGCGCGAGACCGAGGTCGGCACGCATCCCGCGGGCCGAGCGGTCCTGCGCTCGCTCCTCGGGCGCGCCCGAGCCGACCGCGCGCTCGCGCTCGCGACGGGGATCGAGGAGGCTCGACGCGACCTCGAGCGAGCTCTGGACGACGAAGCCCTGGGAATCGAGGACGAGATCGCGACGCGCATCGCGCTCGCCCGCGTGCTGCGCGCGATGGGCGACACGGGGCCGGCGCGCGACGAGCTCGAACGCGCCGGTGCGCGTGTCGATGAGCTCTTCGGGGGTCTGAAGGCGTCGAGCCGCGTGCGCGAGCGCGGCCTCCTCGCCGCGGAGGCGTGCGAGCTGGAGCTCGCCGTGAGCGGGGCAGTGACCGAGACCGCGTTCGCAGAGCTCGAGGACGCGTGGCACGCGTTCCTCGAACAGTGGCGTCGCACCCCGATCCGGCCGGGCGGCATCGGCTTCCTCCACTTCCACGAGCGGCTCGTCGTCATGGACGTTCTCGTTCGCGCCGAGCTCGCGCGCGCACCCGGTGAGGCCGGCGTCCGCGCCGCGCTGGAGCGGGTCATGGAGGCACAGGCGCTGGGCACGCTCTCGCGCAGCCTCGACCTCGGCCCCGGAACGGTCGACGAGCTGCGTGCGATCCTCGGCCCCGGCGACGGCGTTCTGGTCTACGTCCCGTCGCTCGAGCGCTCGCACGTCTTCGCCCTCGACCGCGAGCGAATCGCGAGCTTCGAGCTCTCTCCGTCGCTGGAGCTCGAACGACTCCAGCGCGAGTTCCAGGCGATCGTCGAGACGCCGCCGGCGCTTCGTGGCTCCCGAGGCGAGGTGGAGCTCGCGCGGAGCGGTTCCGAGACAGCCGCGGTGTTCCTGCCGCCGGACGTGCGCGCGCTGGTCGACGGGTGGGAGCGCGTGACGATCGTCGGCGCGGGGTTCTTCGGCGATCTCCCCTTCGAGAGCCTGCCGCTGTCCGATGGCCGCGTCGGGCTGCTCCATGCCGTGAGCTACCTCCCGTCGATCTCCCTGGGCCTGTACCTCGAGGCACTCTCGGCCGACCGAGAGGAGACAGAGCACGAGCTCCTCCTCGCAACGGCCTCACGCCCCGCATCCGCGCTGCGAGAGCGCTGGCCGGAGCTGGCACCGCTGGCGATCGACAGCGGAAGGCTCATGCAGATCGCCCGGGCCTACGGCGAGTCGCGCATCGTGTCCGACGTCTCGGCGGAAGAGCTCGAACGCCTGCTCGCCCTGCGGCCTCGCGTGCTGCAGCTCGTGGCTCACGGTGTTCACGACGTCCGGCGAGAGCGCTCCGCGCTGCTCGTTCTCGCCGCGGCCGGCGGGGATTCCGGCGTGGTCACCTGCGATCGCGTCGAGTCGTGGCGCGCTCCCCCGCTCGTGGTGCTGACCGCCTGTGGTGCAGCCCGCGGACCCGCAAGGCTGGGAGACGACGGCCTCTCGAACCTCGGCGGCGCCTTCCTGCGCGCGGGAGCGGAAGCCGTCGTCCTCTCGCGAGCGGATCAGGAGCTCGAGAGTGCGCTCTCCTTCTCGGAGGGGTTTCACGAGGCGCTCCGCGAGGGAGCCGCGACCGCCGACGCCCTGCTCCACGCGCGCCGTCGCGTGGCGCGCGAGCCGCGCTTCTCCGATCCCTTCTACCACTCGCTCGTCCACGCCGTGGGGTGGGCGAACACGCCCCTGTTCGAGGGGACGTGGAGCACCGACGGCGAGAGCCGCGGATCGGGCTGGCTCCCGCTCGGCCTGGCGCTCTTCCTGCTCGCGCTGCTCGGACGGGAGCTCGCACCCGTCCGAGACGTCACACGTCCTTCGGGTAGTTGAGCCCGCTCGCGGGCGGCACGCGCAGGTGCGGCACATAGGCGCCGCCGAGCGCCCCGACCTCTCCCGGGTTGAACGAGAGGTCCCCCTCGGGAATCACGAGGAGCTCCGGGCCCGCGTCCGGGACCTGCGTGAGCGCGTCGTAGGTCAAGGGCGAGAGCGTGAACCCGCCGATGATGGCGGGGAAGGAGCCGATCTCCTCGCCCTGCGCGTCCAGCCGCTTGAAGCGCATCTCGAGGTAGTACACGGACTCGAAGTACTGACCCGACTCCGGAATCTCGATCGCCGTCTTGTGCGGCCAGCCGCTGACGCAGGACGTCCAGGTATCCACGGGAACCTGTTCGCTCTCGCCGTTGAGGTCCTCCTGGCGCCAGAGGACGATCTCCATGTCGGTTACCGGGTCGGGCCTGCCGGTCGGTCGCGAAATGCGGATCAAGAGGTCTCCGTAGCGCTGGTTCTCGGTCACGACGTAGCGCATCCGCGTGATGTTCGGGAGGTAGCCCGTCTCGTCGATGATCGAGTTCGTGCAGATCCGGAACTCCGCGGTCGCCTGCACCGCGGTTCCGACGTCGGAGTCCCCGTCGTCGTCGAAGTCGCCGAAGGCGATGCCGGCGACGTGCTCGGGGTTCGGGGCCCCGGGCGTGCCGAGCTCGAAGAGCTCGATCCCGCCGCCGGACGGGAACGAGACCGCCGTCGGAGCCGAGGGAGAACGCTCGTTATTGACCACGGCGACCTGCTGGAGGAGCTGGTAGGAGAGCGCCATGTCGTCGTCACCGTCGTCGTCCCAGTCCCCCGTCGCGAGCGAGCTCACTCCCACGCCCGACACGTTCGACTGCGGGTCGATGCCGTCCTTGTCGGCGGTGTAGATGAACTGGTGGTAGAGCTCGGTGTCGGGGTCGTAGAGCTCGGGCGTCACCCAGACCAACCGGTCGAAGCTCGAGTAGTCGTGACCCAGGACTCCCAGCCATCCGCCGGGCAGTGCCGTCAGCCACTGGTCTTCGAGGTCGCCGTCGATGTCGTTCACCTGGAGCGCGAGATCGGTGAGGAGCGCGAACTCCTGCGCTCCCGTCCCGTCCCACTGCAGGGGAGCGAACGAGAGCACCTCCTCGACGAGGGTGAAGCCCGCGCTCGGGAGCGGCGCGAACACGGGCGGTGACCCGCCGAGCGCGCTGAGCACCATGAGCTCGTGCCCGTCGGACGAGACCCCCGCGAGGTCGGCGCGGCTCTGCTGATCGAAGTCCCCGGAGCGGACGGAGCGCGCACCGGCCCAGGCGCCGCCATCGACGAGGAGCCGCGCGAACTCCTTGGTCGTGAAGTCCCACCACCCGAGGTGCAGTCCGGTGGCGTCGGTGAACACGACGGCGTCCTGACCGTCGGGTCCGCCCGCGGCATAGACGTCGATGTCGATCACGTTCGTCCACGGCGTGTCGTGCGACAGATAGAGGCCGCGTCCCGAGAAGAACATCACCTCGCCGTTGGCGAGCATCGCCACGTCGAGCACGTCGTCCTCGGTGAAGTGCCCCGCGACCGTGCGCCCGAACGTCTTGCCGGCGCCGCCCGGAATGGCATAGGGATCGAAGGGTTCCGGAGGTTCGAAGGGGTCCCGCCCATCGTCGAGGGGCTCCAGGTCGAGGAGGGAGCCGTCGCTCAGAACGATGCCGCCGGGCCCGAACGGCTTCGTGGCGACGACGTTCGGCGTCCCCCCGGCGAGGACCTGAGCGTGGACCGAGGGGGCGAGGAGGAGGGCGACGAGGAGGGACCTCGAGAGCCCGCGCGGGCCGCGCGAGAGAAGGGGATGGGTCATCGTGAGCTTTCTGGCCGGATGGGATCCGGAGGGTTAGCGTCTCCGGGAGCGGCCCTGGTTCCGCCCTCCGCGGGCTTTTCCGTCACCCTAACCCCAGTGCAGTCAGTCACGTGGAGCTGTCGCTCCTCCTCCCATGACTCCCGGACTCCGCATCGAGACCGACGGCGTGCCGATCCTGGCCTGGACCGAGGGCGTGCCGATCGCCGACAACGCGCTCGAGCAGCTCGAGAACACGGCGCGGCTCCCCATCGTGCACCGCCACGTCGCCGTCATGCCGGACGTGCACTGGGGACTCGGGGCCACGATCGGGTCGGTCGTGCCGACGATCGGCGCGGTGATCCCCGCGGCCGTCGGAGTCGACATCGGCTGCGGCATGTGCGCCGTGCGCACGACGCTCACGGCGAGTGATCTGCCCGACGACCTGAAGCCGGTCAGGACGGCAATCGAGAAGGCGGTGCCGCACGGCAGGACCTCGGGACGAGGGCGCCGCGACGCCGGTTCGTGGGGCAACGTGCCCAAGCGTGTCGGGAACCTGTGGAAGGAGCACCTGGAGCGCGGCTTCGAGAACCTGGTCGACCGGTACCGCGTGCTCAGGAAGACGAACAACGTCGTGCATCTGGGCACGCTCGGTACGGGCAACCACTTCGTCGAGGTCTGCCTGGACGAAGCGGACCGTGTGTGGTTCATGCTGCACTCGGGCTCGCGCGGAGTCGGGAACCGCATCGCCACGGTCTTCATCGAGATGGCGAAGCGGGACATGGGCCGGGAGCTCGGCGAGCTCCCCGACAAGGACCTCGCCTACCTCCGCGAGGGCACGCAGAACTTCGACGACTACGTCGAGGCCGTCTCGTGGGCGCAGGAGTTCGCGCGCATCAACCGTCAGGTGATGATGGAGAACGTCGTCGAGGCGGTCTCGCGCGCGCCGAAGATCCGTCCCTTCAAGGCGGACGAGCTCGTCGTGAACTGCCACCACAACTACGTCGTGCGGGAGCATCACTACGGGCGCGACTGTCTGGTCACACGCAAGGGAGCGGTTCGGGCCGGTGCGGGCGACCTCGGCATCATCCCCGGCTCGATGGGTGCCAAGAGCTTCATCGTGCGCGGCAAGGGGAACCCGGAGAGCTTCGAGTCCTGCTCCCACGGTGCCGGCCGCGCGATGTCGCGCACCCAGGCCAAGAAGCGCTACACGATCGACGACCACATCGCCGCCACGAGGCACGTCGAGTGCCGCAAGGACGAGGGCGTCCTCGACGAGACCCCGATGGCCTACAAGGACATCGAGGCCGTGATGCGCGCGCAGGAAGCCCTCGTCGAGGTCGTCCACACGCTGCGCCAGGTGGTCTGCGTGAAGGGTTGAGCGCGACGGGAGCGTCGGGCCCCCGTCGCGCGGTTGCGTCGAGATCAGCGCTGCAGCAGGCGAATCACGCCGTAGATGCGGACGCGAGGCCGACGCTGGCGTTCGAGACCGGCGTCATCCGGCGCCGGCAGGACCAGCACCTCGAGTCGAGTCGGCATCTCCGTCAACGGGCCGCTGATGCGGACACGACGAACCAGGGTCCCCGACGCCGGGATCTTGCCGAGGGGGACGTAGGTGTCCCGGCTGTGGAAGACCGCCAGGCTGCCGGGCCGTCCGGTCACGACGACCTGCAGGGACGCGGCGAACCCGCCGTGGCCTCCCGTGCTCGGAGGAGTCGGGGCCGGCTTGCGCGGGGGTTGGCGACTCTCGCTGCCGGATGGTCCGGCGATCGGTTCGATCGGTTTCGGGTCGACCTGGAAGAAGGGCGCCCGTCCGAGCTTCTGCATGCCGACCACTGCGGAACCCGTGCTCTGAAGAACGAAGAGCGCCAGGAACGCTGCGCTGATTCCGAATCCAGTCCTGTACTTCATGCCTTCCTCGCTAGTCCGTCAGGAGCGGCGCCATCAGGGGGGCGTTCACTCGCCAGTGATTCTTGAGGTGCGCGAGAGTTCGGGTCCGGAGTGCATCCCGGAGCAACTCGCACTGATTGCGATAGGCGACGCGAGCCACTTCCATGCTCAGCCCGTCGGCCGATCCGTGGCTTTCGCCGAGCAACCGATCCGTGAACTCGAGGGGGTTGCACCAGAGAGCGTCCACGCGCCGATGCGGCCTCACGGCGACCTCGAGCATCTCGCGGACTCCGGATCCGATCCTCGAGGTTTCCTGCATGTGGTAGCCCGTGAGGGCATGACAGAGGCCGGTGTAGCCCTCGATTTTCAGGTCGATCTCGGAGTTCCCCTCCACGCCATTCATTCCCGTTTCGTGCAGATGATCGACACGACCCGTCGTTCGAGACAGGAGGTCTCTCGATGCACTCCGAGCTTCGAGCTTGTGTAGAACGAAACCGAGCGCAAGGAGCGTGTTCGCGCACATTGCGGCCCTGTGTGCCGACGGCCCGTTGACGGCCTGAGCGCACAGAACCCCGATACGAGCCAGCGCTTCGCCGGGGTCGAGCTTGTCGCGCGGGACTCGCAGTCTCTTCCGGTGCCGGTCGTACCAGAGCCACTCGTCGTCCACGCGTTCACCGGGCGTCGGATCCATCTCGAACACGTCGAGGTCGACGGAGCAGATCCTCTCGAGCTCCTCCAGGAGCCGCGTCATCGCCGGAGATCGAGGCCCGGGAGCGCGCCCGGACAGGGGATTGAGGAAGCGGGACAGGAGAGAGGGCGAGACTCCCACTCTCCTCGCGAGGCCATGCTGGTTCAGCCCCGATTTTTCCATGTACGCGTTGGCGAGTCGGATCGCCGCGTGGTGGCGATTCCGGAACGCGACGACTCCACCGCCGACAGATACTGCTGGCTCGAGCATTCGGGTCCTCCGTTGTCAAAAGCGAGCCCTGGCACGCAACAAGGGCTACCGGACCAGCGCGCAACGGTTTCGTGTGGCAACAAAGAGTTGCGCGTTCGCGCATCGCCGGCTGCGAGTGCCCTAAAGCGTTGCACCGACTGCGCTAGTAGGACATCGGTTGCGTGTCATCCAGGGCATTGCACGTGAACCAAGATGAAGTCATGACGACTGCCCGTGAGACACGCTGCTCGGACCCGTACGAGGTCGTAATTGCGCCGGGAGGTCCGCCGGGTCGACGGCCTGCCGGCAAGAGCCCCCTCTTCCTCGTCGCCGTGCGTCTCGCGCGCAGCCTGGACACACGAGCTGCGCTGCTCGTCCGGACTCGCCCGCTGACGGTCGCGGTCGTGCGCCCACTCATCTATGAACCGAGGCGGAACCGGAGCATGTCCTGTGACCGGTAGAGCCAAGGCCGAGAACGGTCACTTCTGTCGCGCCACGTTCTTTCTCGACGGCGTGCAGCTGGAGGAGGTCTTCCTTCCGGGAGAACAGCTGCACATCGGAGACGAAACGACCGTGGTCCTTCGCGGCGGCAACTGAAGCCTCGCTCGCAAGAGGTAGAGGGCTACTCAGCCCGAGGGAAAGAGATGTGACCTGCGCCGGAGTACCTCTCCAGGTACTCCGGCGTCTCTCGCTCGGTCGCCCTACTTCGCGATCACCATCCGCTCGCCGGACTCGACGCCGATCGAGAGGATGGAGGCCGTCTCCGAATGGAAGAAGAGCACGCCGGTGCCATCCTTCGTGAGCGTCATTCCCGGACTCGAGAACCCGTCGAGCGCGAGCCCCCCTCCCGCGGACGACTCCGAGACCAGCTCGCGGGCTCCCGTCCCGAGATCGACCGAGAAGAGGATACCCGCGTCCGGGTCGTGCACGTATGCGATCGCGCGCTCGCTGTCCACGGTCAACGACGCCGCATCACCGAACGGCACTCCGCTCCCGACACTGTCGTTCGCGTCCGTGACGACCGAGCGATTCCCCGTCGCGAGGTCGACGGCGAGGACCCTGGACGAGCGCGTCGCCAGCACCCGGTTGCGCTCCGGATCGAGAGCGATGTCCTCGACACCGAAGAAGGAGACCGGGGTAGCCGTGGTCGGGGACAGCACCGTGGTAGTGCCGGCCACCAGGTCCGCGATGCGCAGCTCGTCCCCGAATCCCGTCAGCAGGATCGCCGCGGCACCCGAGGGATGCCAGAGGACGCGATCGATCCGTTCCCCGTCGGTCGCGGTGTCGTCGAGGATGACGTTGCGGTCTCCGCTCACCGGGTCGACGCCGAACAGACGATCGGAGGAGTCGACGACCAGGATCTGGCCGGTCACGGGGTGGGCGGCGACGTCCCGGACGCCTGCGAAATCGGTCCCGGTGCCGCGCCCCGGGCCGGAGACGAGCTCGCGATCCCCGGACCGGGGATCGACGGCGACGAGCCTGCCGCCGGTGGTGAAGCGGGAGTCGGCGGCGAGCACGCGGCCCTGTCCGTCCAGCTCGAGGGCGTTGACGCTGTCCAGAGCATCGCCGCTTCCCAGGCTGATCCGACCCAGCGCCACGCGGGCCCCGCTCGTCATGTCGACGGAGACCAGGACGTCCCCGAAGGAATCCATGATGTACGCCGTGTCGGACCCATCCTCGATGTCCACGTCGACGAGGGAGCGGAGCGGGTCGCCGGAGCCCACACCGCCGCCGGTCACGACGACCCGATCGCCGGTCTTCGGGTCCACGGTGACGAGCCCTCGCGACTGATCCGCGACGACCAGGCCGTACTTCGAGTTGAACTGGACGTCGAAGGCGAAGACGAGCGTCGGGCCGGATCCGTTGCTGGCGTCGGAGAGGATTCTCCGGTCTCCATTGGTGAGATCGACCTTGACGACCTTGCTGTTCACGGTGACGTAGGCGGTCTTGCCGTCGGGGTCTCGCGCCACGTTCCGGGCGTTCAGCAGAGTGGTCGCACCTTGCGCCGGATCGTCCTTGGAGATCGGGATGAGCTTCCCGGTCGAGAGCTCGAGGGAGAAGAGGCCCTCGAACGCGTGGGTCAGGAGGACCCGGTCTTCGCCGGGAACGTACGAGACCCCGGTCGCGCTGCCGGTCGCGCCGACGATCCTGCGGTCGCCGTCGAGCAGGCTGATCTCGAACAGGACGTTCAGCCCCGCGTCGGTGACGAGCACCCGGTTGTTCGCCGCGTCGAGGACGACATCGTTCGGGAAGTCCATCAACGGACCGGCACCCACGTCCCGGCCGGAGAGGATCTTGCGCTCTCCGGTCGAGAGGTCCATCGCCAGGAGCTCCCCGCGCATGCTGTCGACGATGAGCGCGCGTCCGAGCGCCGGATCCAGCGCGACGCCGGAGGGACGGACCAGGAAAGGCGTCGTCTGTGCGATCTGGATGCTCGCCGGCGAGGTGTGAACCGTTCCGTCCCCGTCCTCGACGGCGACCTCGATCGTGTTGACACCGAACTTCACGAAGACGGAGGCGCTCCACGTGGCGTAGTCATCCGTGGTCGTCGCGACGGCGCCGTTGACGCGCACGCTCGCGATCGTGCCCGTCCCGGGATCGGCCGTTCCGGTGACCGCGATGCGGCCCTCCTCCGTGGCCGAGCGGTCCGGGGGATGGGTGATCTCGGCGCTCGGGGCGACCGCGTTCACGGGGCCGAGGACGGCGTCGCCGCCACCTCCTCCCCCGCCGCCGCACGAGGGGGCGAGGAGGAGCGTCAGGACGACCAGGGGGAGCGAGAGGGCGGCTTTTCGGGTCTTCATCGGGGTTCTCGAGGGGGGGCAGTCGGGCGTTCACTCCTGCCAACGCGGGTTCCGGGGCCCGACCGACAGGAAAAACCGGCCTCTCCGGCCGCGGAGGGGGGTCTCCCGGGCAAGCTCGGCGCCCGGAGGACCCAGGCCCGTGCCGTCCGAGAACGCCGACATCGCCCGCCGCTTCGAACAGCTCGCCGACCTCCTGGAGGTCGCGGACGAGAACCCGTTCCGGATCCGCGCCTATCGCGAGGCGGCCTCGACGATCCGCGGTCACCCGGAGCCGATGCGGGCGCTGGTCGAGCGCGGCGAGGACCTGGCGAAGCTCTCGGGCATCGGGAAGGCGAGCGCGGCGAAGATCGCGCAGCTCGTCACCGAGGGCCGGCTCCCCGCGTTCGAGAAGGCGGCCGCCGAGATAGGGAGCGGGATCGCGCTCCTGCTCGCCGTGCCGGGTCTCGGCCCGAAGCGCCTGCGAACGCTGAAGGAAGAGCTCGGGACCGGCGACGCGCAGGCGATCGAGGAGGCCGCCCGCGCGGGAAGAGTGCGGGCGATCAGCGGCTTCGGAGCGGGGCTCGAGGAGAAGATCCTGGGCGCGGTCCAGCGCGGGGAGGACCCGAGCTGATGCACGAGACCGGGTGGAAGTGGGTGAAGGCCGTGGAGTCGGACGACGGCAGCCTGCTCCGCGTGACGCTCGACGCGGGTCGCGGCAACGTGCTCACCAGGGCGGTGCTGTCCGAGCTGCGGGAAGCCCTGACCGTGATCGGCACGGACTCGACGCTGCGCGCCATCCTGTTCGATCACACGGGCGAGCACTTCTCCTACGGCGCGAGCATCGAGGAACACCGCGCCGAGCACGTCGGGGAGCTCCTGTCGCAGTTCCGGATGTTCGCGCGCGACCTCCTGCGCTCGGGCGTGCCGACGGTGTGCGCCGTGCGCGGACTGTGCCTCGGCGGCGGGCTGGAGCTCGCCGCGCTGTGCGACCGGCTGGTCGTGTCGCCGGAGGCTCAGCTCGGCCAGCCGGAGATCGAGCTGGGCGTCTTCGCGCCGCTCGGCTCACTCTTGCTGCCGCGCATCGTCGGCCCGCGGCGCGCCGCCGACCTGCTCCTCACGGGCCGTCGCGCATCCGCCGAGGAAGCCCGCGAGATGGGGCTCGTGGCAACGATCGCGGACGACCCCACGGCGGCCGCGCTGGCCTGGATCGAGAAGCACCTCGCCGGCAAGAGCGCCGCCTCCCTGCGGCACGCGACGCGCGCCGCGCGCACGACCTGGGCCGAGGCGTTCCTGGCCGAGCTCGAGACCCTCGAACGCGACTACCTCGAGCGTCTGATGCTCACGCGCGACGCCCGCGAGGGCATCGAGGCCTTCCTCAAGAAGCGGGCCCCGCGCTGGGAGCATCGCTAGTCGGTACCTGCCTGGCGCCGATCAGCGGCCCCGCGAAGCGGCGTCCGCTGCATCGGCTTGTGGCATGCCTAGGCATCTTCAACCTCATCACCAGGCACTTCAGGGCCATCGGCCTCCAGGTAGGGACGCACCAAGTCCGCGACATGGCGAGCCCGCTCGCTCAATGCCGCTCGGTCGCTCGAGGCTAGTGTCTCCCCTCGAACTTCGGCGAGTGCCAGGGCCACCAAGGCTGAGTGTTTGAGTAGCTGCTCGACATGCCATCCGAGTACGGCGCGGTCGGTGACACGCGAAGGGAGCGACACCGTCGAGCCCTCGGTGCCGATGTCAACCGCGCCCATCGAGCCCAATGCGGTTGCGTTCGGATGCGAGCCGAGGATGCTGCACAGCCTCATCGTTGCCTGGCAGGTCTTCGTGACGCGCGTATGCGCAACCCGCACACGCGCCGTCTTGAACGCATCCTGAGAGCGCACGGAGTCGCGAGCCGTGCGCGCTAGTCCGACGGCAGTCCAGAGAGGAAGCAGTGCTGCTTCTCGACGGATGCAGTCGAGGTCCTTGGTCGCCTCGGCCGCAATTCGAAGCGATGCCCATCCAAGGCGCGGCTGAGCGCGAAGTGTGCAGACAAAGGCCTGTTCGATCGCAACGGAAGCGTCGAGCAGAAGCCGGCCCATGGCGATGGTGCCTCCCTCGCTGAATGGGTCGGGGTACTGAGCCGTCACGTGGGCAAGCGCGAGGATCGAGGAGATCGAGTCCTTTCGCTCCCCGAGCCATTCGAGCGACTCGTCGAAGAACCGCGCCTCATGACCGGCAACGTCGTCGAGGGTAGTCATCACGTCTTGCGAACCCTGTTGCGCTTCAGCGGCGACCGCGACAGCGGTCTCCGCTGCAAGCGCTTGTTGGGCGCCTTCACTCGGACCCTTTTTGTGCACTGTA
Organism: Planctomycetota bacterium; assembly: GCA_029259655.1. Taxonomy (GTDB): domain Bacteria; phylum Planctomycetota; class UBA1135; order UBA1135; genus OFTM220. Next base: position 23,853 of record JAJDET010000256.1, on the reverse strand, counting down.
CAGGCGAGTAAGCGAGGTAAACGGGCGATCATGGAACTTCGGAGGGGGAACAGGGATTCCGCCATCTTCGATGTGTCTGAGCACGCGGCTCGCAACACGGTCAGCGCGGCGAATCAGGAAGTTGGCGGCGAATTCAGTTCCGACATCGGCACTCGCGTATAGAAGGGTGGCGAGCGGAGGAAGGCAGTACCCATGTGCAAGCGACGTCTCGTGTGTGTTGTATCGCGCGAGACTCGACAGGTCGGAGTCAACGACCACACCCACATCTTGAGTACCTTTGAACTCGCCATCCTTCATTAGCTCAGAAAGGGCAACTGACCATCCGAGTGGTTCGGTAGGCGGAGCGGGATCTGTCATCAAGATGCAGTACGGCGTGCGCCACCGAAATTTAGTACGCTGCGAGTTCACCCATTGACCCACCACGATCCCAGTTGCGGTGATGTCTCGGTCGAGCACCTCCTTGCGATTCGTGTCAATCGCAACGAGAACGTCGTATTGTCTCAGGGCATCATCCGGGCGGAAGGTGAGGTTCTGAGTCGGGGATACTGAGATCTCGTTCAGTACTTTCGGCCCCTTCGGTCTCTCGTAGTCGATGCGGGTCGACGCATTGGTAATGGGCACGTCGGTCGAGATCGTGCCGTCCGGATGAACGAAGAACAAGATGCGACTCACCTCCTCCTTAGTATCGAAACTGACCTACTCTCGTCGATGCTTCTTGTTGGGTGTCATCATCGGCGGTCGTTCGCCTAAAGCCTTAGCGATCAGAGGCGGCGCGAAGCGCCGTCCGTCTGCATCGCAATGTTAGACACTGTTCTGTTTCCGCGAGGGATGCGGAGGTACACGACTTCTCCGGACGCCTTTGAGATCTGCAGCTCCTCGCGCAACTCTGCACGTAGATCAGCGAGCAACTCGTCCGCCTTCGCGGTATTGTCGACGACAAGGTCCATTGCGAGCTTCCTCGCCAGATTGATCTGCCCAAGCGATCCAAGGAGCTGTATGTCCGCCAACGCTGACTCTAGATCGGACGACTTGGAGGTGTCCTCATCTCGATTGGACGACCCTTCGAGGCGCCGGTACGCCTCGATGAGATACTCCACGCGCAGGTCCCTCTGCTTCTTGGCCCGATCTCGGCTCGCGGCAAGCGCGTGAGCGATGTACCAGCCGACGATCGCCACCGCCGTTGTCACCAACAGGGGAAGGAGCAGTTGCCAGTTCATGCGTGGGTCGAGGACGGGGGCATTTGTCTAGGGACTTGCCTATCAGCGGCGGCCCGAAGCGCCGTCCGTTTGCATCAGCGGGTTATTCGGTTCCGCGCCTCCAACTTCCATCCTCATTCCATGAGCTGCCTAGCTCGGCCCTGAAGAAGCTCTGACCTCTTCTTCAGGAACTCGTCGTAAGACAAATCCCCGAGATCGTCGGGGCAAAGCGCCTCGCTGAGGTACTGAGCTCTTTTACTATCATCGATATCGGAAGCGTAGCTAGCAGGGGCCCGATCCTTGATCTTGTTGTTGTCCCCGCGTGTCAGGAAACAGATGTTCGCAAGCACGTTGATTTCCCCACGGTCCCTCCCTTGCCGCGCCAAGTATCTCTGCGGAAAAATGTGATGGTATTCGTGCTTGCTCGATTTCTTTAGCACCTTGTCCAAGTCTATCGTCGCGCCACTGAGGAACGAATGCGGCGTCATCGAGTTGAGAAGAAGGATCATGACTCGTGAGTTTGCCGTAGCGCTAGAGAACGAACTTCGCTCGAACTCGAACTTGATGTCCGCGCTGGGGAGCTTGAGGTCGTATTCCTCATCAGCTTTGAGCTTCGCCATCTCCTCGATGTCCTGAGCTTGACGCTGATTCACGTCCGCGGAGAATCGCCGAGTGAAGAGGGACCTCCAGAACCATCGGAGCAGCTTTTCTCGCTGAAGATCGCTGTATACGAAGCCTTCAGTGCTGCTTGTCGCGAAGAAGCAGGCAAGCGGCACGAGTAGGCCCGGAAAAGGAATCATCTTGTAGTGTCTTACCGAGGCCTCCCTCTTGAGAAAGTCGAGAGCCCCGATGATGCCTCGCTCGATCTCCGCGAAGCGCTCGCGAATCTCCGCACCTTGGAGGCTCAGGATTCTCGCTGGTGTCGTTTCGCCCGTGATTACACCAGCAGCGATGCGGAGCTGGAGGTCTTTGTCCTCACATAGATCGTCGAATCCATGCTCCGCGATCTCGTCTTGGAGCGCGTTGAACTTCTCGACTAGGTCGAATTCGTCCGACCAGCTCCATGCAGAAAGCAGCTCGAATACATTGAGTTCGGTACCGGCGCGATTGATTCGCTCGAAGACGATTGCGACTCGATTCTGATCGTCAGATTCGAAGACTTCGTTCGGAATGAGATACTCCTTGAACCTCGACTGCAACTCGTCGAGTTTCAAGAGCGATTCGTCGTCCATATCCTCAGTCGCGCGGCGGTAGGCGACGGTGTCGAAGAGCGTCTTGGCGGGAAAATGCCGGGTTGGGTCGGTCTCTCCGGGCTCTAGGGCGAGAAAGAGCGACTCCTGTACGCTTTCCTCCGCGAGCGTATCGAAGTATATGTCGATCCACTGGTCTGAGTCCGGCTCCAGTTCGGTCTGGAAGACGCTAAACAAGGACGTTAGTCGTTGTTGTCCGTCGAGCACGTAGTTGACTGGGTAGTCCTTCTGCGGCTCCGGCAGCGTGAAGAATCCGAGCCTCTTATCGGTTGACAGTCGATTGTCGGTCTTCCACAGGATTACTGTGCCGATCGGAAATCCCTTGTAGATGCTGTCCAAGAGGAACGCCACTTGGTCAGGCTCCCAGACAAAGTCTCGTTGAAACGCGGGGATGCGGATGTCACCGGATGAGATGCGATCGACCAGCTTCCTAATCGTGATGGGTTCGCTCATGGCTTCCGCTTCGGGGGCACTCCGTACTCGGGGGCGGCCCACTCTGCCAACGCGCATGCTACGGCAATCGGCCGCCTCGTCGATAGGCTGCTCAGAACCGACCGACCTCGGGCATTGGCCGTCGGTCGGGTGCGTTGGCTGCGCCTGCCCAACGCTTCTTCGACGGACCTGGGTAAACCGGTGGAACGGGGCGAGTCACGCAGGCTATCGCGTCGGTCAGAAACATGCCTCTCTCCATCTCCTGGTCCACCGTGGGTTAGGGGTGGGGTGCTTTGCGAGCGGGGCGGATGGACAGGTCTGTATATCATGGGTCGGGGGAGGCGTCCAACGAGCGGCGCTCGCGGCCTCGACCGCACCGGTTTCGACCGGTCCCACCAGCCGCTGGACTCTCTCGACGCCCGCGGCTCTCCCCCGTCAGGGCGCTTCGATGATCAGACGCAGCCCCGGCGTGAACGACCAGTTGCCCTGCGCGTGCCGATCCCACACGGACCACTGCGCGTAGAACGGAATGCCGACCAGAACCGGGTTGTTCTGGATGGGGATCGGGAACGACGCCTTTCCGGCGGCGTCGGTCCGCTCGAGGAACGCGAAGGTGATGTCGTTGTAGAACACGCCGCCACCCAACGGGATCTCGTCCACGGAGAGCCCGAGCGTCAGGATCGCAGGCGTGAGCGGCGCACCGCCCTCGAGCTCGATCGCGAAGCCGAGGTTTCCGAGGTCGCGCGGCGAACCCACACCGATCCGCGGCGTGACCCCGCCCAGTCCCGAAACGCCGCTGCCGTAGTTCAGACCAAACGAGAGCGGATCGAAGGCGCCCGCGACCGTTTGCGTGGCCCGCTCCTTCCGGTTCAGGTCGTCGCCGACCGCGTGAGCGGGGTCGGCAGAGACGAGCAGCACGCTTCCGGCCGAGGGCTGAGCCCGCCGCCGCGTCCCGGTCCACGTGACGTTGACGAAGTCGGAGAGCCCCACCCCTTCGACGAAGCCCGACTTGGGAGGAAACACGCCGCCGACACGGACGTTGCCGCTGATCGTCACGCCGCCGGCGTCCAGGCCTCCGAAGATGACGGCCTCCTGGGTCTGGCTGTAGACGGCGTTGTTCGCGAAGACCATCCCGGGCCGGTTGGCCCAGTTCACCAGGTTCGCGCCGCGCCGGTCGTTGATGATCGTGTTGTTGACGAAGACGAGATCGCGCGTCGAGCCCTGGTGATCGTGGCTGTGGAACCCGTTCTTGCCGCACAGGATCAGGTTGTTCCGCACGATCGCCTCGCCCTGGACCTGCAGGACGTTGTCCAGGGAACCGTAGAGCACGTTGCGCTCGATCACGTTGGGCGGATTCCCGTCGGTGCCATAGGTGATAAGGCACGGATAGCGCGTGTCGTGCACGAGGTTGTCCGCGATCAGGTTGCCCCAGGAACCCTGCTTGACCTCGATCCCGTCGCCCTGCCAGCCGCCCGTGTCGTGCACCCAGTTCTGAGCGATCACGGAGCTGTGCATGACGTACTGGGAGTTGTTCCCCCCCAGATACATCCCCTCCCCGATCCCATCGGTGTGGTGGATCTCGTTGCGGGTGATGTACAGATGGGAGGTGTTGCGGGAATTCGCCGTCAAGCCGGCCGAGGCGGTGTGGTGAATCTCACACCGGTCGATCCAGACCTCGGTACACATCCCGAGCCGCATCCCCATCGCGCCGCCCGTGATCTCGAGCCCCCGAATCGCAAGGAAGTCCGCGCTGGGCTCGTTCGGCATCCCGATGTGGATCACGCTGGTGAACGGATCGGGGCGCGTGATGACGGGTCGCGCGCCCGGAGCCGCGACGACGAAGATCGGGTCGTCACGCGTGCCCTGCAGGCTGGCGTTGAAGTACTTCCGGACCGACCAGGTCCCGGCACCGATCTCGAGGCGGTCTCCGGCGACGAGGCTGCGGATCGCCAGGCGCAGGATCTCGCCGTTCTCCTGGTCGCTCTCGGCCGGATCGTGTTCGAGCCGGATGACGCGCTTGGGGACGGCATCGGCCCAGTCCGGTCCGTACGGCGTGGGGAGCTCGGTCGACTGAGCGGAGAGTGTGCCGGCGAGGCACACCGCGAGCGCGAATGCGGAGCGGACGGACCGCGACATGATGCTATCTCCTGGGTGCGGGGCGGCTCGCGGTCGGCTCGCCGACCTCGAGGAACGCAGAGTCTAGCGTCGATCGGGCCCGGGGTTTCGGGGCCTTTACTCACCATCTGTCGGTTCCCAGACTGACCGCGAGCATGAGCGGAATCGAACGGCGCGCCGAGTACTGGTCGCAGAACGTCCGCTACGTCGTGGCTCTGCTCAGCGTGTGGTTCGCGGTCTCCTACGGCTGCGGGATCCTCTTCGTCGAGCCGCTGAACCGGATCCGACTGCCGGGCTCCGGCTTCAAGCTCGGGTTCTGGTTCGCGCAGCAGGGCTCGATCTACGTGTTCGTCGCCCTGGTCTTCGTCTACGTCCGGCTCATGAACAGGCTGGACCGCGAGTACGACGTGGCGGAGGACTGATGGGCATCACGGCCTGGACGTACCTGATCGTCACGCTGTCCTTCGGGCTCTACATCGGGGTCGCGATCTGGTCCCGGGCGTCGTCGACGAAGGAGTTCTACGTCGCCGGCAAGGGCGTCTCGCCGCTCGCGAACGGAATGGCGACGGCGGCCGACTGGATGTCCGCGGCGTCGTTCATCTCGATGGCCGGAATGATCTCGTTCCTGGGGTACGACGGGTCCGTCTATCTCATGGGCTGGACGGGCGGCTACGTCTTGCTCGCGCTCCTGCTCGCCCCCTACCTGCGCAAGTTCGGCAAGTTCACGGTGCCGGACTTCGTCGGGGACCGATACGAGTCGCAGACGGCGCGCGTCGTGGCCGTGGTGTGCGCGATCTTCGTGTCGCTGACCTATGTCGGCGGCCAGATGCGCGGTGTCGGCATCGTCTTCAGCCAGTTCCTCGAGGTGCCGGTCAAACAGGGCGTCCTGATCGGGATGGCGATCGTCTTCATGTACGCCGTGCTCGGCGGGATGAAGGGCATCACGTACACGCAAGTGGCCCAGTACTGCGTGCTGATCTTGGCCTACCTCGTCCCCGCGATCTTCATCTCGATTCTGATCGCGGGGAACCCGATCCCCCAGATCGGGTTCGGGGGGGCGGAGGTGTCGACCGGAGAGCTCCTGCTCGACAAGCTCGATCGGCTGCACACGGAGCTGGGCTTCGCGGCCTACACGGAAGGCTCGCGCGACAAGCTCGACATGTTCTTCATCACGGCGGCGCTGATGCTCGGCACCGCGGGCCTGCCGCACGTGATCGTGCGGTTCTACACGGTCCCGAGGGTCCGTGACGCGAGGACCTCGGTCGCCTGGGCGCTGGTCTTCATCGCGATCCTCTACACGACGGCGCCGGCGGTCGCGGTCTTCGCTCGCACGAACCTCCTGAACACGGTCTCGGGCCAGCCCTACGAGTCCGTCCCGGACTGGTTCACGCGCTGGGAGGAGTCCGCGCTGATCCGGTTCGACGACGTGAACGGCGACGGCCTCATCCAGTACCTGGGGCCGAACGCGGAGGCGGCGAACGAGCTCGAGATCGACCGCGACATCATGGTGCTCGCGAATCCGGAGATCGCGAACCTGCCGGCGTGGGTCGTCGGCCTGGTCGCGGCCGGAGGGCTCGCGGCGGCGCTCTCGACTGCGGCCGGACTCCTGCTCGTCATCTCGACCTCGATCAGCCACGACCTCCTCAAGCGCGGATTCCGGCGCGGGATCTCGGAGAAGGGCGAGCTCGTCGCGGCCCGCGTCAGCGCGGCCTTCGCGGTCGTCCTGGCCGGCTACCTCGGAATCTCGGAGCTCGGTTTCGTGGCCCAGGTCGTCGCGTTCGCGTTCGGCCTCGCCGCGAGCTCGTTCTTCCCGGCCATCCTGCTGGGCATCTTCTCGAAGCGCATGAACAAGCAGGGGGCCATCTCCGGGATGGTCTGCGGCATCGCCTTCACGGCGGCCTACATCGTCTACTTCAAGTGGGTGAACCCCGAGGCGAACACGCCGGACAGGTGGCTCTTCGGCGTCTCGCCCGAGGGCATCGGCACGGTCGGAATGGGGATCAACTTCGCGGTGGCGACGATCGTCTCGCGGCTCACGCCTCCGCCCTCCAAGGCCGTCCAGGACTTGGTCGAGGACATCCGCATCCCGCGCGGAGCCGGCGAGGCCCACGAGATCCAGGCCTGAGAAAAAGAGAGGGCCCCGACGAGGAATCCTCGCCGGGGCCCTGTTCGATTGCCGGAGGGCTTGGGACTAGCGGTCCTCTTCCTCGCCGAACATCAGGAAGGTGACACCGCCGCCGCCCATGTCATCCGTGTTGTAGATGAACTGGGCGTCGAGCGCCTTCTCGATGCGCAGGTGCGCCTCGGAGAAGTGCGCGGTGGTGTAGGGGTCGAGCTTCCCGTCCTTGTCCAGCGTCTTGCCGAGCATCTTGTGCAGGCGGCGCAGCTGGTGGGTGGCGAGGTTCGAGATCGCCTTCTGAGCGGCCCCGTAGCCCGAATCCATCGACAGGTCGATCAACCGCTCCATGTGCTCGCGCTGGAGGTTCCGGCGCAGGCTGGAGACGGAAGGACTGCGGACCGAGGCCTTGGCCAGGGCAGTGTCCTTCTCCTTGAGCTCGGTCCAGACGTTGTCGAAGACCGTGCCCAGGAGCTCCGGAAGCGTGAGGGCGTCCTCGTCGGAGCTGACGAGCGCCTCGTTGTCGTACACGCGACGCAACGTCGTCGGGTTGATGAGCATCGTCATCGCCGAGGCCTGGATGCCCGCGATCCGATCGTGCAGCGGCCACGTCGAGTCGTTGTAGGCCGTCCACCAGTCGGACGAGTCGCCCCACTTCTTCACCGTCATGTAGCGAAGCAGATCGGGGGTCAGGTCGAACGACTCCTCGAAGAAGGCGTGCTGGATGCAGAAGTCGAGCGCTTCACGCTGTTCCTTCGCACTGACGGGAACGAGCGGCATGCGCTCGCCCGGATCACCCTTGTGATCCTTGTTCACGAAGGTGCCGCCGATCCAGTTCGACATGATGCTGAGGCCGGTCGTCTGCATGCCGAGGGTGATCTCGTACCCGCGGCGTGCCTTGCCCCAGCTGTCCCCATCCTCGACGAACTTCTCGAGGATGTTCTGACGGTGATGCTTTGCCAGTCGAACCCGGCTCTTCGCGAAGTTGAGCGGGTCGGCTGCGAAGTCGTAGCGCCGGGCGAACGGATCGGTGCCGGCCGTGTCGAAGTCGGTGGCGTAGGCGTGGTGCGGCTCCGAGACCTCACTCAAGACCTCGTCGCGGTCCTCGAATCCGTATCCGAAGCGGATCGCCCACCGGTCGTAGGGACCGACCTCGATCATCGTGTAGTCGCCCTGGACCTCCCCGTCTTCCATGTTCACGTTGACGGGGGTGTAGTCCATCACGGACGCGGTGAAGGCCTTCTTGCCCTTCACCTCTTCGCTGTTCACCTCGGCCATCGTGTAGATGCTCGAGGCCTTGAAGTTGTGGCGCAGGCCGAGCGTGTGCCCGACTTCGTGCGCGGTCAGATCGGCGAGCATCGGTCCGACGAACCACTCGGGAACGCCGTCGATGAGGTCCGGCTTCTCGCCCTCTTCCTCACCCTCTTCGTCGCCGTCCTGGTCCCCGTCGTCCTCGTCGTCGAAGAGCAGCGTCATCGTCATGCCCATGACGGCCATGTCGAGCGCCTTGCCGTGCGAGGCCAGGCAGAGTGAGAAGTTCGATCCGACCTGGCGGGCGAGCTGCTGGAGCTCCTCGTCACGCCACAGGTAGGGGTTCGCGAGCGACGCGAGGGCAACGGGCCCCTCGCCGCGGTTCGCACGCTGGCGCTGGATCTTCGCGATCACGCTCTGGCGCTCGAGGGGCGAGGCCATGCGCACGCGCGGGTCCCAGTTGGGGTGCGTCTCCAGCCACTCCATCGTCTCGGGGCTGAAGCTCTCCATCGCCTGCTCGGGCAGGTACTCGTTCCACTGGTACCAGAAGTGGCGGATCCAGCCATCCGTGAGCACGACGTCGGCGTCGAGGATCTGGCCGGTCTCGGGGTGTGCCCGCGACGGGCCGATCGCCGTGCCGATGTCGTTCGACAGCCAGCGGATGAAGTTGTAGCGGACGTCTTCGGGGTCCTTGTCCATGTTGGCCCCGGTCGACTTGTCCTGGTACTGGACCACGACCGCGTCGGAGATGCCGATCTCCTCGTAGGCACTGTTCCAGTACTCGACCCCCGCCTTGACCCAGCGGCGATAGCGCACGGGGACCGTGTGCTCGATGTAGTAGATGAGCGGTTCCTTCGCCGGGCTCATCTTGAGCTTCGGCGCGGCCTTCTCGATGTGCCAGCGGTTGATGTAGCGCGTCGTGATGGCGTCGTCGCGGTACTTGCCGAGGTCGCGGTAGACCGTCGTGAAGTAGCCGACCCGATCGTCTGCCTCACGCGGCTCGTAGTTGGCGCTCCCACCGATCTTGCTGATCGAGTAGTGGAAGTTCTTCAGGACGCCGCCGGAGGTCGGGACCTCGAAGGCGATCTCGAGGTTCTCCGGGAACGCCTTGACCTTGGACACGGTCGCGAGGCGCTTGTTCATGCCGGTGGCGGACCAGCCGTAGAACGTGCTGGCCTTGCCGAGCAGCATGTCGTCGAGGTCGATGACAGGCTGACCGGAGGGACCCATGCAGACGATCGGGACGTCGAGGATCACGCGGTCGACGAAGTGGCGACCGATCGCATCCTTCGACTCCTGGTCACCGGTCGAGCGAACGGCGAGGTTCGGCTCGATCAGCGCCATGCGCTTGTCGAAGCGCTTCCAGTAGACGTACAGGTCTCCGGCTTGCAGCCCGGCGAAGATCTCGCCGGTCGGGGTGGTCATCGCGATGTAGTGCTTCTGACCGCTCCAGCCGCTCGGAAGCTCGGCGAGGACCTGGCCGTCCTTCTTGCGGTGCCAGACGCCGTAGAGGCTCGCGCCATCGGCCGTCGACACGACCTTCTCGAAGTCCTCGGAGACTTCGCTCCACTCGGGGAAGTCGGGCTTCTTCTTCTCTTCCTCGCCGTCACCGGCGAGTGTGGGCGCCGCGAAGACACTTGCGGCGCAGGCTGCGATGAGGCTCGTCGTGAAGAGCCGCCGCGCCTTGTTATCGATCGCCATCGTCATGAACTCCTTGAGGGTTCCGGCCATCCTTCCGGCCGTATGGTGAGGTCCGTTCGGTCTGGGGGGACGCTCAGCGACGTCGCCGTATTCCTCGACCGAATGGGAAAAAAACTCGAGCCGACCGGGCGGCGCGGGCTCTCGGACCGTCTCGTTCCTCATTCGCTTCCTGGTCCGGGACGCGGATCCCGGGCGAAAGGGAGGGCGATTGTAGGGAGCGGAGGCCCGCTTGGTGGGTCGCCCCGTGTAAAGCCGTCGTAGAGGCCGGTCGAGCCGTCAGCCGCTCCCCGGGAGGGGCCGTTTTCGGGAATTGCTCTGGCGGGCCGGCCCCGGCCCCCCCGACCCTTCCGGCATGGCCGACGGCACACCCCCTCTCCGGCCGTCCCGCACCTCGGCGGTCCTCCTCGCGGGGTGGATCCTCGGCGGGGCCTGCGCACCGCCGGCGCCGCCGCCGGATCTCCTCCTGGTCACGGTGGACACCCTGCGCACCGACTTCCTGTCGTGCTACGGCTATCCGAGGCAGGCCTCGCCGACCCTGGAGGCCCTGGCCTCGGCCGGCGCGCTCTTCGAAGCCCACTTCACGACCATCGCGACGACCGCGCCGGCGCACGCGTCCATGTTCACCGGGCTCCCTGCGCGCGAGCACGGGTTGACGCGCAACGGCTGGAGTCTGGACGAAGCCCTGCCCTCGTTGCCGGCGATCCTTCGCGCGAGCGGGTACCGCACCGGCGCCTCGATCGGTGCGCGCATCGTCGGGTCGGAGTACGGCTTCGCGCGCGGGTTCGACGTCTTCGACGAGGCCTTCGACGAGAGCGTTCTGCGCCCACCCGGCAAGACCGCGAAGTACGAGCGCTACGCCGAGTCGGTCGTGGATCGCGCGATTGCATTCGCGGAGGCCGACGACGGCCGCCCCACGTTCCTGTGGGCCCACGTCTACGATCCGCACGAGCCCTACGCAGCGCCGCGCGTCTCGCCCCTCCACCCGCCGAAGCACCTCCAGTTCTTCCGCGGGCGGGCCCACGGGTCCGACCTCTTCGAGCGCGGACAGGTCGCGCGCGTGCTGGCGGGCTACGAGGGGGAGGTGACCTACGCCGACGCGGAGATCGGACGCCTCCTCGCGGCGTGGGACGCGCGCGAACGGGGACCCGACTCGCTCGTCGTCGTCGTCTCCGATCACGGAGAAGGACTCGGCGAGCACTCCTACATGGGGCACGGGTTCCTGCTCTACGAGGAGCAGATGCGCGTGCCCTTCCTGCTGCGCATGCCGGGCATCGTTCCCGGGACGCGCGTGCGGTCGGTGACCTCCACGGTCGACCTCGCGGCGACGCTCGTCGACCTCCTGGGCGTCGCGCGGCCGGAGGGGCTCGGCGGAGAGAGCCTGCGGCCCCTCCTCGACGGGCGGGAAGACCCCGAACGCGCGGCTTTCGCGGAGCGCCGGACCTACGGCGAGGGCGACCTCCAGAGCCGCCGGCAGCTGCGCGAGCTCGTCACGCGTCACGAGGACGAGCCGATCGGGTCGGTCGGCGAGAAGTGCGCCGTCGTGAAGGACGGCTGGAAGCTCGTGTGGAACCAGACGGGCCGGCACGAGCTGTACGACCTCCGGGCCGATCCGGACGAGGCCGAGAACGTGCTGGAATCGGAGCCGGAGCGCGGGAGCGCGATGCTCGCGCTCGTTCGCGCCTGGCGTGCGGCCGGAAAGCCGGCGCGCGCCGCGGGTACCAAGCCTCCCGATGAGACGCGCGAGACGCAGGAGATGCTCGACGCTCTCGGGTACTGACGCCCGTCAGCGCCGCCGGTGGTGGACGACCGCGCGCACGACCTCCCCCACCGTCGCGGGTCGGGCTCCTCGCGCCGCGTTCGCGGCGGCGATCTCGAACGCGAGCCGCCACTGTTCGAAGAGCACGCCATAGGCGTGGAGGAGGGAGTGCCGAGGGTCGTAGACGTGCGTCGCCTCGGACGTCAGTCCGTTGAGCTCGATGACGCGGAACTCCCCGGCCCGGAGCGCGGCCTCCGACTCGGCGATCACGTCGTAGCGACCGAAGTGGAAGCCCTCGCAGGAGAGCGAGAGCTCGTGCACGGCCTCCTCGAGCTCGGGCGTCGAGAGATGAACGCCGTCCAGGAAGATCGCGCCGCGGCAGTGTGTTCCGAGCTCGACGATCCGGACCTCCTCGCCGGCGGCCGGCACGTCGGCCAGCCGACCGGCGTTCGCCTCGAAGTAGGCGTCCGCGACCGCGACGGCCCGATCGTCCGAGAGGATCAGGTCCTCGAGCGTGCGCCGGCCGTCGCCGACGACGACGGGCAGACGCTTCTCGGTGATCGAGAAGACGCGGCCCCGCTTCTCCTCGGGAGTCCGCACGTAGAACAGCCCGTACTCGCATCCGGCGACGTGCTCCTGGAGGATCGCGTCGACCGTCGTCTCGAGGAGCGCGCGGTCGAGGGACTCCTCGTCGCGCAGGATCATCACGCCGTCGCCGCGCTCGCCGACGTCCGGCTTCAGGACCACCGGGAACGACCGCTCGGAGAGGAACGCGCGAGCTCGCGCGCGCCGCTCGTCGGCCGACGCGGAGGCCGGGATCTCCGCGAAGCCCGCCACTCGCGAAGCGTCCAGCGCCCGCAGGATCTCCGCCTTCGACTCCCCGACGAGACCGCCCAGCGGGATGCCGGGATTCACGGCCGTAGCCACGGCCAGACTCCGGTGACGGAGCGCGAGCCACGCGATCCACGCGACGACCGGCAGGTAGAAGACGTACGGCGGCCAGAACTCCCAGCGCGTGAGACGCCTGTACCGGCCGAGGAAGAGCCGTCGTCCGCGGGCGCTGAAGAGCGGAACGACGAGGCGCTGGAGGAGGAGCAACAGGACGGCGAGCCCGATCACTCCGGGCAGGGCCCAGCGCTCGAAGAGACCGAACGTCTCGCGCGCCTCGACACCGGCCCAGCTCGCGAACCACACGAACAACGGCGTCCACAGGAGGCCGGCCAGGACGAACCACGCCGTGAACACGAGGAACGGCTGCGCGAGGATGCCGGCGGCGAGGTAGGTCGGCAGCCGCGTGCCGGGCACGAAGCGCGCGAGGAACACGACTCGACCCCCGCGCTCGCGGAACCAGGCTGCCGCGCCCTCCACCGCGCCCGGCCGGACGAACCACGAGAGCGGTGCGCGCGCGAGCGCCGGGCGTCCCAACCAGCGCCCGAGAAGGTAGAGCAGGACGTCTCCGACGAAGATCCCGACGAAGCAGGCGCCGATGCCGGCCGCGAGGGAGATCCGCCCCTGCGCCACCAGGAGGCCCGCCCCGATGCAGGTCAGGTCCTCGGAGACGAAGGTCGCGAGTGCGATCAGGATCAGCGCGACGAGGAGCGCCGGGCCCCCGAAGGGCGGAATGTGGGCGGGATCGAAGGGAACCCCGGCCTGCTCCACCCTCGGTGGATCCGCCGTCGAGCGCGTCGTCGCCTCGCCGCGGTCGACGGAGTCCACGAAAGCGCGGATCAACCCGGCCGCCGGCCCCTCTTCTCCGAACACGAAGAAGTGACTGGCACGGAGCATCTCGAGCCGGCTCTGGGGAACGATCCGGAAGTGCTCGCGTGCGGCCTCCGGCGGCACGAGGAAATCCAGCTCGCCGTGCACGACGAGCATCGGCGCTTCGAAGCGCTCGAGGATCCCGCGCAACGGACGCTGATCGGTGTCGTAGAAGTTGCGCGCGTAGGGCACGCCGAGGAAGCGGCCGTCGATCGCGCCGAAGTGCGGGACGATGTGCGGCAGGGCGCGCAGGATCGCGAGCTGCGCCCCGTGGACGACGCGATTCAGCTCGTGGTCGCCGAAGAGCTCGAGCTCGACCACTCCCAGGGCCGACACGAGCGACAGCGAGAGCACGCGTTCCGGCGCAAGGCCGGAGAGCGCGATCCCGACGCCGCCGCCCATGCTGAAACCGACGATGTGGACTCGCTCGATCTCGAGCTCGTCGAGGAGGGCGAGAACGTACCGCGCATGCGCGGTGACCGAGTAGTCGGGAACGTCACGCTCCGACGCTCCGAAACCCGGAAGGTCGGGAACGATGATCCGGCGCTCCGGATCGAGACCGCGCAGGAACCTCGAGAAGTCGAAGGAGCTCCCCGGACTCCCGTGGAGGAGCACGAGCGGCGGCCCCTCACCCGACCGGTCGTGGTAAGCGAGGTCGACCTCGCCGCCACGCGGTCCGTCGGCGCCGAACGAGGGAACCCGTGCCGTCGAGTCGGCCAGGCTGCGCGGGGGTTCGGGCTCGCGCAGGAACGCGACCACGTGCGACGCGACCAGCAGCGCGGCGTAGAGCAGGAGCCACCGACGCCCGCGGCTCATGAACAACCCGCTCTAGAGGCGCGGCCGAGAAAGCCGTGCCTCGCGAGGCCGAAGGCCGAGCCCGGCGCGGAGTCGCGCCGTAGCCGCCCGCTGGGAATCCTGGGCGCGCGCTGTGGCGCGCCATGACACACGCGGCCTACTTGTCGGCCGCATCTCTAGACCGGTACGCGCGCGACGCGGTCGAGCGCGAGCGGCGCGGAAGGACGCGTCGTGCAGGGCGGACCGGGCGTGTGGATCATCCGGACCTCGCGCTCGCTCACGACGACGCGGCAGGAGCTCTTCGTCTGGGCGTCCTCGCGGTGCATGCACGGAGAGAGCTCGCTCGGCCCTCCGGCGTGGCTCGCGTGAAACGCGGAGAGGAGCTCGGATCCCGTCGTTTCGGCGCCTTCGGCCATCGCTGCGAAGAGCGCAGTCCGGTGCTCCCGGACGCGGTCGAGCGCGACGCCGGAGGAGATCAGCGGAGGCTCGGCATCGGCGAGAGAGTGGAGCTCGAGGCCGTCCCAGCGCTCGACCCTGACCGTCTCTCCGGCCTCGAACGCGGTCAGGACGAAGGGCTCGTAGCGCTCGAGCTCGGTCGCCTTCGCCCGCGCGAAGACATCGCCCACGCTCGGCGCGCCGGCGAGCGAGAGCACCAGTCCGCCCCGGCTGAGACGGTCGCTCCGGATCGAGCCCAGGGTCTCCGTGTACGCATTGAGGAGCGCGACGGCGACGCCGTGCTCGTTGACCGTGATCCAGGTCCCGCCGAAGTCGGCGTCGCGCGGCGCCAGGAACCGCACTCCGTCGGCGGTGGACTGAGCGGCGGCGAGCTCGGGGCCGCGTGTCCGCTTCTCGTCACGGTTGAAGGCCAGTTCGAAGCCGTCCTCCGTGTGGAGCCACGTCAGGGTGCACACGCACCGCTCTCCTTCCAGTGGCGGAGAGTCGACGGCGCGACGCCGAACCCCTCCGCGGGCTCGAAACCGTTCAGCCGCAGGATGACTCCGATCAGTGCGAAGTGGTGAACGGTGTGACTGAGCTGGAACTGAAGCTCGCGGTCGAGGGACGAGGTCGACCAGGAGGCGGACTCCTCGTTCACCGCATCCATCTTCACCTGCACGACGTCGGGGAGGGTCCTCGTTCGCAGCCCTTCGAGGTCGTCGACCAGGCGGCGCAGACGCCGGAGCCCGCGCTCGCACTCGCGCTCGACGCGCTCGTCACGCGTGCGCAGGTCGTAGTCGATCCGACCGTCCTCGAGTCCGGTGAGGAAGCGGTCGTAGTAGTCGAGCACGTGCCGGACGTGGCTGCCGATGGCGCTCGAAGAGACCGCGGGCTCGGGCTTGGCGTAGAGATCGTCGGCGACGCCCTCCAGGAGCTCGATGCCCTGGCGGAGGACGCCAGCGTTGTCTGCGATGAAGGTCATGCGATCTCTCGGGCTTCGCGTGCGGTGACCGGGACGAAGTCCCCCGTCACCGCGGCGTGAGCGAGCCTGGCCAGCTCCTTGCGGTCTCCGGCCGTAATGGAATGGGCACCGAAGGTGAGTGTGGCGCGGACCGAGGGCAAGGTCAAAAGGGACAGGAAGTGAGGTCCGAAGGACATGTCGCCCCACCAGCAGACGGAGAGCTCGGCGGGGGCCGCCCCGGGCGGGGTCTGGTAGGTGACGGCGGCGGGGAACACGGGGCTCTTCATGCGGACCGCCACCTCGAAGAGGGAAGGCCGGAAGGGCAGGACCTCGTCCCCCCCGGAGCTGGTCCCCTCCGGGAAGACGATCACGCCCGAGCCTCGCTCGAGGACCCGCTCGACCTCGCCGATCACCCGGACGACGTCCGAGCGGCGCTCGCGGTCCACGAACAGGGTCCCGGTGCTCCGCGCGAGGAGCCCCAGGACGGGCCAGCGCGCGATCTCGGACTTCGCGAGGAAGAAGCCGTCGAGCTCCGAGAACAGGACCGTGACGTCCAGGTAGGAGAGGTGGTTGCAGGCCAGGAAGAAGGGCGGCCGGGGTGCGCTCCCCTCCACGGTGACGGTGACCCCGAGGATCGCGTTGAGCGTCCGGGCCCAGATGCGCACGACGCCGTGGTGCCCCTTGAGCGAGAGCGCGGGCGACACGAGGACGAGCGGGCGCGTCGCCCACCACGCGGTGTACGAGACCGTCGTGACGACGATCACCGCCGCGAGCCGCCACGTGGCGCGAAACACTCCCGAGACCACCCGTCGTCCTCCGATCAGGCCACGTAGCTCCGGAAGAGCTTCTGATCCATCGTCTGCGTGTCGAGCACGGTCAGGAAGTCGATCGTCCCGAAGTACCGGTCGATGGCCGGGGGCCCGCAGACGCGCGCGCCGGCGCGGAGGTAGAGGGTGAAGAGCGTCGGGATCTTGGCCGGTTTCGCGCCGCCGCCCTCGCAGACATAGCTCGGGAGCGGCGGCACGTGGAGCTCGTCGTGGGCGTAGCCGCGGTCGATGAGCGCCTGGTAGGTGGCGAGCCCGATGGCCGGATCCTGACTCGTCAGCGAGCTACACCCGAAGAAGTACCGGCGTCGGTGGTGCAGGAGGTAGGTCACGATCCCGCGCCACAGGAGCCCCAGGACGGCTCGCGTGCGGTGCTCGAGCGACGTGCAGGCGCGGCCCAGCTCGACCATCCCGTCGAGGACCTCCCGCGGAAGCACCGAGAAGTCGAACTCGGAAGCCGAGTAGAAGCCGATCCCGGCCTCGGCGGTCTCGGCGATCTGGACCCGGTAGGTCCCGACGCACTCGTCGGTCCTCGTGTCCACCACCATCAGGTGGTGGCACTGCGGGTCGTACGGATCGCGGTCGCGCCGGTCGGCGTGGGAGGACTCGAAACCCTCGCCCAGCTCGAGGTTGAAGACCTCGTAGCGCAGCCGGCAGACCCGATCGATGTCGTCTTCGTCGTGGGCGAAGCGCACCAGATAGTGCTTGTGGCGGTACTCGAACGGAGGGACGAGGTCTCGCGAAGCTCCGGCCCCGCGGATACCTATCCCACCCCCGGCGTCGCGCTCGCCCGTGCCGATGGGCTTGTTCACCATGCCTCCTTCGCCGCTCCCCTACTCCAACCGATTATAGGTGTCCGGATCGGCCCGGAGCACCAGCTGATCGCCGTAGCGGAGGACCCGACCCGTGATTTCCACCGGCTCGGCCACCAGGTCCAGGACGTCCTGGTTGACCGCCTCGCCCTCTTCCGAGGCCAGGAGGAAGTAGGAGGCCCGACCGGTGTCGTCCCGCACGAGCAGGACGGGCGGGATCCCGCCGCGAATGCAGAGCGTCGCGCAAGCTCTGTGGGGCTTCGTGTTGCCGGGTTTCATCACGCCCAGGAAGCACTTGCTGTCGACGATCTCACCGACGTAGGTGTGCTCGCCGAGGTCCTCGTTCCGGGTCTCGAAGGAATCGGCCGCTACCTTCCGGCCGTCCACCTGGACGGTCCAGATGCCCCCGTTCGGGCTGACACTACCGTCCTCGATCTCGATCATCGTCTGGTCGTCTCGATAGATGAGTGTTCCGCGCAAGCTCACCCTGCGGCCGACCAAGTCCTCGAGCCCCCCCACACCCCGTTTCCCGGACGCAACGAGCAGGTACGAGGACGGGCCGCCTGCCACGCGCGGTACGAGGAGAGTGGGAAATGGATCGAGGCGGACCACACCCGTGAAGTCGCGGACCGAGCCGAACTCGAAGGCCGCCTTCGAGAACGGTTTCTGCGCCACCACCAGCACGGGCACGAGCGCCACGACGGCGAGCGCGAGCCCGATCACGCGCGTCTTCGTGACACGCGCCAGCGCGCGCGGCGCCTCCGGCAGGTACCCGACGTAGAAGTCGTCCCTCGCGTCAGCCACCGGCACCTCCTCCGGTCACGGCCGGCTCGATCGGCGTCCCCGCCGGCTTCGGGATCGCCGCCACGAACACGCGCCCGTCCTCGACCTTCACCGGGAAGGTCGGCACGCGCTCGGTGAAGGGCTCGGGCGAGGCGCCGCAGTCGGGCTTGTACTGGTAACCGTGCCAGGGACAGGTCACGAAGCCGTCGATGACGCGGCCTTCCCCCAGCGGCCCGTTCTGGTGCTGGCAGGCGTTCGAGAGCGCCGAGACCTTCCCGTCGTAGCGGAAGACGGCCACGCGGTCGCCGGCGACGGTCGCGATCACGGCGCGCTTCTCGGGGATCTCCTCCAGGGCGCAGACGTCGACCCACTCGCCCGATGCGGGGAGCTCCTCGTCGAGCCCCGTCTCGCGAACACCTGCGAGGGCGTGCAGTCCGAGCACCCACACGATCCCGAGTCCCACGAGCCACGCGAGCACGGGGCTCGTCTCGGCCTGCAGCACCCCGAGGGCCACGTGCATCGCGATCAGCGCGTAGGCCACGTAGACCAGCATGTGCAGCGCCTTCCAGACCGGCGCCGAGAGGTTCGCGAGCCAGAAGTCGTGGCTCGTCGCCGCCATCAGGAACAGGATCACGAGCGCCGCGAGCCCGAGCGGCTGGAACGGGAACCAGGCGAAGCTGTCGAAGCGCGGGTTCGAGACCAGCACGCTGACGAGCGGGTTCAGGTCCCCGAACCCGTGGAAGTGGAAGGTCGAGAAGCCGCCGTGCAGGAACGCCAGGGCGAACATCGTGACGCCCATGTGCCGGCGGTTGTAGAGCAGCGGCAAGAAGCGCCGGTCGAGCCGCGCGAGCGGTCCGATCGAGAGGATCACGTGCAGCAGCAGGAAGGCCGCGGTCCCGACCGCACGGATCAGCATCGTCTCGAACGTCGCATCGGGGTGCACGGCGAAGCCGAACCCGATGAACAGGGCGAGGTACGCCACGACGGTCCCGAGCAACGCTCGGTCGTAAACCTTCTTCTGTCGGTTCCACCCGACGGCCTGATAGCCGACGCTCACGATCCGCCTCCGGTCGCGGGCAAGGGGCCGTGGGCGACGACCTCACCGTGGGCGAGGCTGAACAGCGTGAGCGTCCCGGCTTCGGTCCGCGCCGCGTCGGGCAGCGCGTAACGACGCGCCTGCGTCCCGGCCAGCGGCCCGAGCAGGAACGAACCGTCGGAGGGCGCCTCGTCGCCGGCGGCTCCGGCGCGCCAGTAGACGAGGACGTCCGGCCGCTCCGGGTCCTCCACGGCTTGCAGCTCGAGCACCGCTCCCTCCTGGAGCAAGCTCACGACGACCTTCGCCCCCTCCCAGGCGACGGCGATCGAACGTCCGCGCTCCTCGAGGACGCCGACCCGGGAAACACTCTCGGCCAGGGCGTTCCCGACCGGCATGTCCCGGCGCACACGCAGAGCGGCGACGTAGAGCGCGGGCAGCACGAGCCCCAGGAAGACGATCGTCACCCGGTGTCTCCTTCTCAGAGGGCGGATCACGGGTCTCCCCCTGAAGCCTCGGCGGCCTTGCGGTGCGGGCTCCGCTCCTCCGGCGGATCGCCGCCACCGCGAACCCACCGCATGAGCAGCAGCGGCCAGAGTGCCGCGGCTCCCGGGAAGACGAGCACCCGAAAACCCCGGGTCCCGTCCTTGGCGGCCGAGTCGATGCGCCCTGCACCGACGAGCACGAAGGGGATGGCGAAGATCACGCCCACGCCCGCATAGGCGAGCGCGGCGTAGACGATCGCGGTTGCGACTTCGACCGACATGAGCGCAGAGCTACGGAGTCCTCTCGGCACGCGGGACAGCCAATCTCCTCCCCGCCCGCGGCCGAACACTATGCTCTATCCGGCGGTGGAGGACGAGCGGGGGCGGAATCGTCGAGTTTCCCCGTCCCACGCGACCGGTCGTCGGTCGTAGGGGGGCGACTTCGGCGGGACCTCGCCCGCTCACGAAACAACGGGCAGACAGGGAGGTACCCGATGCGGAAGGTCGACATCCTCGACTGGGAGGAACTGGCGGAGAACGATCCCACACACGCACTGGTGGAGGGCGTCGATCTCGTTGTCATCCGCTACGGCGGCGAGGTCTCCGTGCTCTACGGCCGCTGCCTCCACCGCGGGGCCCTGCTCTCCGATGGGCACGTCGATGGGCACAACCTCATCTGCGGCGTGCACGACTGGGACTACCGGATCGACACGGGCGTGTCCGAGTACAACAACTCCGAGGTCCTGGCGAAGTTCCAGGCAGGCGTCGAGAACGGCCGGGTGTGGGTCGATGCGGACGAGATCGCCGCGTGGACCGTGGAGCATCCGCAACCCTACGACCGCGAGGCGTACCAGGGCGCGTATCAGGACGTGCACGGCACCCCGGACGAGCCGCACACGAAGCTGATCCAGCAGCTCGCTGCGGGCGGCATCGAGGGTGTCGGGCACCACGGTCCGGTCTCCGCGATGGGCGTGCCCGCGCCCGAGCTCCCGCAGTGGGACGACCTTCAGTTCGTGGTCGGCCAGCTCGCCACGCTGCCGCAGCTCGACGAGGCCGAGGTCGGGAGCGACCTCGTCATCGGACCGCGCGCCGCGAAGCCGCTGACGCTCGAGCTCCCGCTCTTCGTCTCGGACATGAGCTTCGGCGCGCTCTCGGAGGAAGCGAAGGTCTCGCTCGCGAAGGGCGCCGAGCTCGCCGGCACCGGCATCTGCTCCGGTGAGGGCGGCATGTTGCCGGAGGAGCAAGAGGCCAACAGCCGCTACTTCTACGAGCTCGCGAGCGCGCGCTTCGGCTTCAGCATGGACAAGGTCCAGAAGTGCCAGGCGTTCCACTTCAAGGGCGGCCAGGGCGCGAAGACCGGGACCGGCGGCCACCTGCCGGGCAACAAGGTGCAGGGCAAGATCGCGGAGGTGCGCGGGCTCGAGCCCGGCCAGTCGGCCATCTCGCCGGCGCGCTTCCCCGACTGGACGAGCCTGGGGCAGTTCATCGAGTTCGCCCAGATGGTGCGCGAGGAGACCGGCGGCATCCCGATCGGCTACAAGCTCTCCGCGCAGAAGATCGAGAAGGACCTCGATGCCGCGCTCGAGATCGGTGTCGACTACGTGATCCTCGACGGCCGCGGCGGCGGCACCGGCGCGGCGCCGCTGATCTTCCGCAACAACATCTCGGTCCCGACGATCCCGGCGCTCGCGCGGGCCCGCCGCCACCTCGACGCGAGCGGGGCGAGCGACGTCACGCTGATCGCGACGGGCGGGCTCCGGACGCCCTCGGACTTCGCCAAGGCGCTCGCGCTCGGGGCGGACGGCGTCGCGGTCTCCAACTCCGCGCTCCAGGCCATCGGCTGCCTCGGTATGCGCGCCTGCCACACCAACAACTGTCCGGTCGGCATTGCCACCCAGCGCGAGGATCTCCGCAAGCGGCTCGAGATCGCGAAGGCGGCCCAGCGCCTGAACAACTTCTTCCGCGCCTCGACCGACCTGATGAAGGTGCTGGCGCGGGCCTGCGGCCACACGCACCTGTCGCAGTTCAACTGCGATGACCTCACGACCTGGAAGCGCGACATGGCGCTCCTCTCCGGCGTCTCCTACGCGGGCGTCGGCCCGCTCGAGGGTTAGACATGGCGACGAAGACCGTCTGGCACCGCGTTCTCGACCTGGACGAGCTCGGCGAGAACCGCGTGAAGACCGTGGTCGCGGGCCACCACTCGCTCGCGATGACCTGCTTCGAGGGCACGATCTCCGCGCTCGACAACCGCTGCCCGCACCAGGGCGGACCACTCGGCGAGGGCGCGATCGAGAACGGGCTCCTGCGCTGCCCGTGGCACGGCTGGGACTACCACCCGTGCACCGGCAAGGCGCCCGGCTTCGACGACGGCGTCGAGACCTTCCCGGTCGAAGTGCGTGACGACGGCGTGTACGTCGCGCTCGAGGAGGAGGCGCCGCACGCACGCAGCGTCACCGACGTGATGGTCGAGACGATGACCGCCTGGGGCGTCGACACGGTGTTCGGCATGGTCGGCCACTCGAACCTCGGGCTGGCCGACGCGATGCGGCGACAGGAGGAGGCGGGCAAGCTGCGCTACATCGGCGTTCGCCACGAGGGCGCCGCGGCCTTCGCCGCCTCGGGCTACGCCAAGCTCACCGGCCGCCCGGCCGCGTGCTTCGGTATCGCCGGTCCGGGCGCGACCAACCTGCTCACGGGTCTCTGGGACGCGAAGATGGACCGCGTCCCGATCCTCGCGCTCACCGGGCAGGTGCAGACGCAGGTCGTGGGACCGGGCGTCTTCCAGGAAGTGGACCTCGCGTCCGCTTTCGAGTCGGTCGCGACCTGGAGCCAGTCGGTCTACAAGGACTCGAGCCACGCCGAGCTGATGACGCTCGCCGTCAAGCACGCGATCCTCGAGCGCGACGTCGCCCACCTGATCTTCCCGGACGAGGCGCAGACGCACCCGGCGGCGGAAGGGGCCAAAGCGGGGAGCCCGGACGGCCGGCTCGCTGCGCGCGAGATCACGCCGCCGGAAACGGAGCTCGGCCAGGCCGTCGAGCTCCTGCGCGGCGCGAAGCGCCCCGTGATCGTCGTCGGGCACGGCGCGCGCTTCCACATGGATGGCGTCGTGGAGCTGGCCGAGCGCCTGAACGCGCCGATCCTGACGACCTTCAAGGGCAAGGGGCTGGTGCCGGACAGCCACCCGCTCGCCTGCGGCGTTCTCGGGCGCAGCGGCACGTTCATCGCGAGCTACATCATGAACGAGGCCGACCTCATGCTCGTGCTCGGAGCCTCGTTCTCCGACCACACCGGGATCTCGCCGAAGATCCCGACCATCCAGGTCGACTTCGACCCGATGATGCTCGGCAAGGGGCACGCCGTGACCGTCCCGTTGTGGGGCGAGATCTCGGCCACGTCGAAGCTCCTCGCGGCAGCGCTCCCGGAGAGCACCGGTTCCGTCGATCCGCGCGGCGAGATCGCCGAGCGCTGGGCGATCTGGCGCGCCGAGAAGGAGCGCCGTGCAAAGGACGACCGTGGGCACGGCCTGAACTCCGCCGCGCTGTTCGCGGCGATGACGCGCCGCATCCCGGACGACGCCGTGATCTCCGTCGACGTCGGGAACAACACGTACTCGTTCGGCCGCTACTTCGAGTGCGAGCGGCAGTCGGTCCTCATGTCCGGCTACCTCGGCTCGATCGGCTTCGGGTACCCCGCGGCCATGGGCGCGTGGTGCGCGGCTCCGGACCGGACGATCGTGGCGGTCACCGGAGACGGCGGCTTCGGCCAGTACATGGGCGAGCTGACGACGGCGGTGAAGTACGGGATGCCGATCGTCCACGTGCTCCTGAACAACAGGGAGCTCGGCAAGATCTCCAAGGAGCAGCGCGCCGGCGAGTTCGACGTGTGGCAGACGAGCCTGCACAACCCGGACTTCTCGAAGTTCGCCGAGAACTGCGGCGCGCTGGGCATCCGGGTGGAGGAGAAGGACGAGCTCGACGGGGCGCTGGAGCGTGCGCTGGCGCACGAGGGGCCGGCACTCGTCGAGGTGATGACGGACTCGGAGCTGATCTGATCACCGGAGCTGCCGATACGGAGCCGCGACACTTTCCGCTCGATTCGCCCGTCAGCAACGCTGCTTGGCCCGACTACCGGGCGGGCGAATCGT
>JAJDET010000255.1 GCA_029259655.1 Planctomycetota bacterium | reverse complement strand
CGGCTCCTGCCGGCACTTTGCGCGCACCGGCGTCCTCGACGACCTGTTCAAGGTCGACTGCGGGGCCGGCACGCGCAAAGCACCAGCAGGAACCGACTCGAGGCGTTCTGGCTCACGACCCCGTGAGGGATGCGGGCTAGCTGGTAGATCCTCGCCACGAGCGAGGCGCGCCGCCATAATCCGCGCGCGGGGCGGACGATGGCACGATCTCACTTCGGACGCAGGCTCGTGAGAGTCACCGCCAGGTTCGCCCTCGCGATCGGCGCCTTCATCCTCACGCTGTGCCTCGTCGAGGGTGTCTCCAGCGCGGTCCTCCTCCTGCACGAGCTCTGGCGCGAAGGCCGTGTCGTCGTCGCCGAGCGCAAGCACACGACCTACGACCGGGACCTGGGCTGGGCCAATGCACCCGGGAAGGTCGTGCAGGACATGTACGGACCCGGGACCTCGATGCACATCAACGGTCAGGGGTTCCGCGGGACGCGCGAGGTCGAGCGCGAGGTGCCGCCGGGCAAGGTCCGCGTCGTGTGCTCCGGAGACTCGTTCACGCTCGGCTACGGAGTGGACGACGAGGATGCCTGGGTGCACCGACTCGGGGTCCTCGACGCCAAGCTCGAGACGGTGAACATGGGGCAGGGCGGCTACGGGCTCGACCAGGCGTTCCTGTGGTATCGGCGCGACGGAGCTGCGCTCGAGCACGACGTCCACGTCTTCGCGTTCATCTCGGACGACTTCAAGCGCATGCAGCACGCCTCCTTCTACGGGTACCCGAAGCCCGTACTGCGTGTCGCCGAAGGAGAGCTCGTGGTCGACGGCGTTCCCGTTCCGCGGTTCCCGTATCGGTTTCCGTTCCTGACGCAGAACAGCTCGCGTTTCGAGAGGCTGAAGACCGCGGAGCTCCTGCACAGGCTGCGCGGCACGTCCTCGACGCGCCTTGTTCTGGACGACCGGACGCTGGAGGCGACCGCGCTGGCCGTGTTCGAGGAGCTGGCGCGCATCAACTCCGACAAGGGGAGCGTGTTGGTCGCCGTTCACTTGCCGACCCGGCGGGCCCACGGGAACGAGCCCGACGAGTGGAGTCGTCTCCTGGCGGAGGAGCTGCCGCGGCGGGGGATCCACTACGTCGACCTCGCCGCCGATCTGCGTGAGCTGCCGGCGGGCGACGTCGCCGCGCTCGTCATCAAGCGCGGAGAGGTCGACTATCCGGGAGCCGTCGGGCACTACTCGGCGGCCGGAAACCTCTGGGCGGCGGAGACGGTTCTCACCCGACTGCGCGGGATCCGGGCCGTTGCAGAGCGCCTCGGCCGCGACTGATCACTCGACGCGCGCAACCTCGACGCTGCGGCAGGTCCACCCGGCTCCGCCGGATTCCGAGGAGAAGACGACGGTCAGGCGGCGGTCTTCGACGAGCAGCACGTGGCTTCCCTCGACGACCTCGTCGTTGGCGAGCACTCTGTCCGTAGGACCCGTGTCGGCCGACAACCGGTACCGGCCGTCGGGGAGGTCGAGCCGGAAGATACCGCCCTCGTGCCCGCCGATCGCGTCACCGGCGAGCGGATCATCACCCGTCGTCGATGCGGTGCGTGGGGCCAGGCTGAGCCAGCCGAAACGCCCCGCCTCGTAGAACGTGCCGGGCAGCACGGGGATGCTCCCCGGTGCGGTCCGTGCGCCCACCGGTTGCAGGTCGAGTCGCAACACGCCGGAGCCGCTCCAGAGCGCCGGGTCCGGCGCGGGCGTTCGCCGGCCGTACAGGCGACTGTGCCGGGCTTCGCGAACGAGCTCGTAGTCCGGCGCGAGCGCCGCATCGGTGGCGGCGAGCTCCTTCTCGTCGAGCCGCCAGGCGAGGACGTAGTCGGGGAGGATGGAGGCCACGGACGAACGTCCCTCCGCCCAGCTCTCGCGGTAGTTGACGGGGAAGTAGGGGAGTGAGGCCTCGTAGTTCGCGAGGAAGGCGACGTCGCGGCTCTCGAGCATCGCGTAGGTGGCGACGTAGAGAAAGGGCGAGACGTGCTCGATGCGCCCGAGGTGATCGGAGGTGCGTTGCTCGGGACCGGTGCGCGATGGATGAGCGAGCCCCACCGTCGTGTGCGGTTGGAGGACACCGACTCCCCTGACCATCTCGGCGACCTCGCGCGCGAGGTTGTGGTTCGTGTGTGTCGCGAGGCCGAGCTGGACGAGGGAGAGCACCACCAGCGCGCCCGCGGTCCCGTAGCGGATCGCCCCGCGCAGCCGGTCCAGGCGGAGGAAGGGTAGGAGAACCGGGAAGACGAAGAGGTGGATGCGATCGTTCACCCAGCGTCCGGACCCGACGGACCAGGGAGAGACGAAGTACAGGACCGTGAGGAGCACCGAGAACACGAGGAACGGTTCCGTCCCGTCGAGGGCGCGCGCGATCCCCGCGCGCCCCGCCTCGCGCACACGCCGGACGATCGATCCGAGCGCCAGCGCCAACAGGAGGGCCAGGAGCGCGAAGCCGACGTAGGCGTGCTCTGCCCGATAGGAGACGATCGATCCGAAGGAGAGGAAGTACTCGAGGAGCTCCGACAGGCGCAGGTGGCGCTTGAAGGCGCCGGCCGCCATCGTCACGTAGCTGTGCAGCGCGAGCGCGTAGATCGGTGTCATCGCGCAGGCGAACACGAGGGCCGGTTTGATGCGACGCCTCGCGCAGGCGTCCCAGCCGGAGAGGAGCGTCAGGATGAGGACGGAGAGGAGGAACGACTGCCCGTGGCAGAGGTAGGTCGAAAAGAGCAGCACCAGCAACACGAGGACGCGCCCGACACGCAGGTCGTGTCTCTTGTTCCACCAGTAGCCGAGCGTGAAGAAGACGACCGGTACGCTCAGCGAGAAGCTGTAGAAGCCCAGCTTCAGGAGGTAGTGGTGGGTGAGCGTGAAGCCCACGAGCGCCGGGAGCGTGTTGCTCCTGTTCACGGCGCGGAGGAAGTAGAGGAGCGAGAGCGGGAGCAGGCCGACGCAGAGGCTGACGAGGATCCGCTCTGCGACGGTCGGAGGGCAAACGCGGAGGAGGAAGGCCAGCAGCCCGTGTGCGGACCAGTTGGGGAAGAGCCCCAGGTTCAGCCGGTAGACGTCGCGCAGGCGGTAGTTCTCCGGCTCGTGGTACTCCGCGAGGACGGCCGCGTTGTAGACGTGGCTGGATCCGTCCTGCGTCGGGAAGTACGGGAAGACCCAGACGGAGAGGACGTGCAGGGAGAGGAGAAGGACCAGCGCCACGCGCGCGATACGGCTCCTCCGGATGTCGGGCTCCTCCGTCAATGGCGAGCTCTCATCGGCCCACCATCTGAACGGACCGGATGCGGCGAGGAAACCATGTTCCGTGCGAAAGCGGCTTGCGTGCTGGACGCTCCTGGATCGAGGGGCGAAGCTCGACCTCATGCGGCGCGACGCAGCCCAGCGTATCGGGGCGCTCGTCTCTCTCCTGTTCCTGCTGGCGTGCGCGGCGCGCGACGGGACCCCTCGCCCGAACGTCATCTTCATCCTGACCGACGACCAGGCGGCCTGGGCGCTCGGCGCCGCCGGCAATTCCGACGCGAGGACTCCGCACCTGGATCGGCTCGCAGAGGAGGGCGCGCGCCTCACCGGCTGCTTCGTGACGACGCCTATCTGCAGTCCGGCCCGGGCGAGCCTCCTCACCGGACGCTACGCGACGGAGGTCGGGCTCCCCGACTACATCGGAGGCACGGAGCAGAAGCGCGGGCTGGACCCCGGCCTCCCGACCTGGCCGCGGCTCTTCGCCGAGGCGGGCTACGCGACCGCTCTCGTCGGGAAGTGGCACCTGGGGAAGGCCGACCGGTACCTGCCCGAGCACTTCGGCTACCGGGAGTTCGTCGGCTTCCGCATGGGAGGGAAGACGTCGCGGAATCCCACCGTCGAGACGCGGGGCGAGCTCACGGAGGTCGCGGGGTTCACCCCCGACATCTTGACCGACGCCGCGATCGACTTCGTCGAGCGGTCTCGCGGAGGCCCCTTCCTGCTCTCCCTCCACTACCGCGCACCGCACGTGAACACCGACCGGCGGGGGCCCGACGGGGACGTCACCTGGCTCCCCGTGAGCACCGCCGACTGGGAGCCCTTCCGGCGCTCGAATCCGGCGCTTCCGCACGCGGACCATCCCGACCTCGACCGGCCGCGGGTGCGTCGCATGCTGCGTGAGTACCTTGCGAGCACCGCCAGCGCCGACCGCAACGTCGGTCGGTTGCTCGCGCGGGTGGACGAGCTCGGCCTGCGGGAGGACACGATCGTGGTCTTCACCTCCGACCACGGCTTCAACCTCGGACACCACGGGATCTGGCACAAGGGCAACGGCTTCAAGATCCTCGTCGACGACGACGGGTTCCGCCCGAATGTCTTCGATGACTCCCTGCGCGTGCCCGCCGTCGTTCGCTGGCCGGGCGTCGTTCCGGCAGGCATCGTCGTCGACGACACGGTCACGAACCTGGACTGGTTTCCGACGCTGCTCGACATGGCGGGCGTGGACGACGAGGGCGCGCTCACCCGCGGCGCGAGCATCCTGCCGCTCCTGCGCGGGGAGTCCCTGGCGCGCAGCCCCGATCTCTTCGCACAGTACGCGATGTGGGACTGGCACCAGACGGGAGCGAACCTGCGGACGTACCGGACGCCGGACTGGAAGCTCGTGCGCGACTTCGCCCACACGGGGCGGAACGAGCTCTACGACCTGCGAGGCGATCCCGAGGAGCGCGTGAACCGGATCCGGTCGGGCGACAGCGAAGCCCGGGCCGCCCGCCGAGACCTGGAGAAACGCCTGCTCGAATCCATGCGCGCGATCGACGATCCGGCGCTCGCCGCCGCACGTTTCGGCGAATAGCCCGGCGCTCACCCGTACCCGACCCGCCCGATTGCCGGTCCCCATCTGATCCAGGAGGAAGTCCCATGGTACGTGCCGTCCAGCGCGCCGTTCTGGCCGCTCTCGTGTTCGCTCATCTGCAGGCAGGCGCCCGGGCGCAGGAGAGCGCGGTCGCGAACCTCTTCCTCCATCCCGAGCGGGTGGAGCTGGCGACGGGCGGGTACGTCACGGCCGATCGAGGGATGCTCCTCGTTCCGATCGTGCGCGACGATCCGTCGAGCAAGACCATCGGGGTCGAGGTCTGGCGCTTCAGAGCCGCCGAGGGGGCTGACCCCGACACGCCTCCGATCGTTCGACTGTACGGGGGGCCTGGGTGGCCCGGGCTCGATCTCTCCGACCGCGGCCGCTACGAGGCGGAGATCCTCCCGCTCACGAGGGTGTCGGATCTGATCCTGGTCGGGCAGCGTGGGATCGGCACCTCGAAGCCGGACACGCTCTGCGTCGGACCGCCGGAGGTGCCGCGCGGAGGCCGGACGCGGGAAGGGGAGAGGGCAGCCCTGCTCGAGGCCTGTGCCGCCTGCCGGGCGCACTGGGAAGCGGAGGGCTACGACCTCCGGGGGCTGAACGTGATCGAGGCCGCGCACGACGTGGCGGACGTGGCGCGGCTCCTGGGCTACGAGAAGGTCACCCTGTGGGGCGGGAGCTTCGGCTCGCACTGGGGCATGGCGGTCATGCGCTACCACCCCGAGGTCGTGGCGCGCGCCGTCCTCACCGGACTGGAAGGACCCGACCACACCTACGACATGCCGAGCGGCGTGCTCGAGGCCCTCGAGCAGATCGCCTCCGCGGCCGAGAGCTCGCGCGAGCTCGCGATGCTCGTGCCCGACGGTGGTCTGATCGAGGCGTTCAAGACGGTCATCGCGCGCGTCGACGAGGACCCGGTCGAGGTCGAGCTCCCCGATCCCCGGAGCGGGCGCCGGGAGACCGTTCGGTTCGATGCGGAGCGCGTCCGCGAGCTGGCGCTCGGCTACACGAGCCGCGTGAGCTCCCGCCGCGGCGTGCCGACCTGGCCGGCCGACATCCTCGCCCTCTTCGCGGGCGACTTCTCGCGCGCCGCACGAGTCTCACTCGATCAGAGGAACGAGGGGCTGCCGACCGCGAGCTTCTTCATGCTCGACTGCGGCTCGGGGATCAGCCAGGGGCGGTTGGCCGAGCTCTCCGCGGACCCGGCGGCCGCGGTGGTCGGCGACCTGGGGAGGTGGTACCAGAGCGCCTGCTCGGTCTGGGATTCGGACCTGGGCGATGAGTTTCGCGCCGGTGCGCCCACGGGGATCCCGACCGTGATCGTGCACGGGACGTGGGACGTCAACACCCCGTTCAGGAATGCACTGGAGCTCCTGGACTACTTCCTCGATCACCGCTTCGTGATCGTCGACGGCGGCTCTCACGGCGCGCTGGACGAGGCCATGGATCACTCGCCGGCGTTCCGCGCCGCGTTGATGCGGTTCGTCGTGAGCGGAGACATGGAGGGCATCCCGGACGTTGTCGAGATGCCGCCGATCGCCTGGGCGTCGCCGCACTCCGCGCGCTGATCCGGGACACGCGGGCGCTATGATCCCGACGTGCTGCGCTCCCTCCTCCTGGCGGCGGCCTTCGCGGCGGTCTCGTGCGCCCGCGCGCCGGAGCGTCCGAACCTGGTCCTGCTCCTGACGGACGATCAGCGCTATGACACGCTCGGGTGCACGGGCAACCCGTTCACGTCGACGCCGAACCTGGACCGCCTGGCCCGGGAGGGCGCGCTCTTCGAGCGCGCGTACGTGGCGACCTCGCTTTGCTGCCCCGCCCGCGCGAGCATCCTGACCGGGAAGTACCCGCAGCTCCACGGCATCACGGGCAACAACTCGCGCGTCGGGTTCCTCGAGAACCACGCCGGGTTCCCCGAGCTCTTGCAGAAGGCGGGCTACGAGACCGCTTTCGTCGGCAAGTGGCACATTCAGAACCGCGGCGCCCGCCCCAGGACGGGCTTCGACCACTGGGTCAGCTTCGAGGGGCAAGGCTCCTATCGGGACCAGACAGTGACGGTGAACGACACGGCCGGGGTGGAGCTAGCAGGCTTCGCGCCCGACCGGCTGACCGAGCTCGCCGTCGAGTGGCTGGACGACCGCGGGAGCGCGCCGTTCCTGCTCGTCCTGTCCCTGAAGAACTGCCACCGGCCGTACCGGCCCGCGGACCGGCACCTGGGCGCGCTGGACCACGTCGATTTCGCAGTCGCTCCGGTGGAGGCTGAGGGCGCGCGGCCTCGCTACGCACTCGACGCCCGCCGCCACGTGCGCAACCAATACGCGGGGGGAGTCTTCGAGGTCGATCCCTCCCCGGCGGTCTCGTACCGCCGCTACCTCGAGCTGGTGCTCTCCGTCGACGACTGCGCGGGCGAGCTGCTCGCGGCGCTCGAGCGGAACGGCGAGCTCGACGACACGCTCGTGGCGATGACGAGCGACGGCGGTTTCCTCTGGGGCGAGCACGGGCTCTGGCGCAAGCGGCTGGCCTACGAGCCCTCGATCCACGTCCCGCTCTTGATGCGCTTTCCGCCGGAGATCCCGGCCGGCACGCGAATCGACGAGCTCGCGCTCAACGTCGACCTCGCGTCCACCTTTCTCGATCTGGCCGGAGTTGCGGTGCCGGAGGACTACCAGGGGATGAGCCTGCGCGGGCTGTGGGGCGGGGTGACCGCGGGCTGGCGCGAGTCGTTCCTCTATCTCGGTCCCTGGGAGGCGGACGAGGACGGTCCGCTCGCGCTCGCCGTGGGGGAGCGCGGCGCCAAGTACATCCGCTACCGGGACCAGAAGGTCGAGGAGATCCTCTTTGACCTCGAGCGCGATCCGGAGGAGCGCACGAACGTCGCACGCGATCCGGCCTACGCCGGCGAGCTGGAGCGGCTGCGCGCCGAGCTGGAGGAGCTCATGGAGTCCCACGGTGCCCCGAGCCGCTGGCGCTTCAAGCGCTCGTGAATCAGCGTTTCACCTGATCGAGCCGGCTGACGCGCCCATCGGCGTCGACCGTCAGGACCTCGAGCCGGTTGGCCCCGGCCCGAAAGGCCCCGTCCGGGACGAGCGCGACGAAGGTGCTCTTCCCGCCGGACTTCTCGGCCCAGGGCGTGGTCACCGAACGAACGACGCCGTCGATCGCGACCGCGACGCGGATGCCATCGGCAGCGACCCACAGTGTCCCGCGCAGGTAGGAGGGAACCGGGCCGGTCTCGAGATCGACGGCCGCGAAGCGATCGGGACGAAAGAGCTCGACCCGGCCGGCCGACCGACGCGGGACGTCGAGGTCCTCCAGGCGCTTGCCCAGGAGGTCGGCGTGGTCGCCGGGCGAGAACACGTCCTCCCAGCGCGGATCGATCCCGAACGCGCGCTCCTTGAGCTCGATCAGCGGCCAGCGCTCGGGGAAGGCACCGTCGACGCGGTAGGGCGTGCCGTCCTTGGCGACGATCGTCTTCTGCGCGCGTTCCGGGACGCCCGTCTCGAATGGAGAGCGACCGTCGACCGGCCAGGGGATCACGACGTCGAGCGCGTCCGCGATCGCCGGCAACACGTCGATCGACTCGACGTTGCGATCGTCGACGCGCCCTTCCCGCTGGAAGGGCTCCTTGACGAAGAGCGGCGCGTGCAGGATGTCGTGCAGGTTGGACTCGGAGAGCCGCCGGCGGAGCTCGCCCGTCTCGAACGACGTTCCGTGGTCCGCCATGACCACCAGGAGGCTCCGGTCGTACATGCCGGTCGACTCGAGCCGCGCCATGAGCTCGCCGAGCAGGCGATCCACGTGACCGAGCTGCAAGAGGTGCTGCTGCAGCGCGAGGATCGTCGGGCGCTCCTCCGGTCCCCACGAGCGATCGGGTCTCAGGCCCTCGATCTGGACCTCGCCGTCGTAGCGCCTTCCCGACGGCAGCCAGATCCACGGCTGGTGGGGAAGGCGCACGTGGAGGAAGAAGACCCCGGGTTCCTCGGAACCGTCCAGGGCGCCCACGAAGTCGCGGAACAAGACGCTGCGATCGTTGCGCTGGTCCTCGCTCAGGCGCCGCCGGCCGACCTTGTCGGGCCGGGGCCCGAAGTCGCCCCAGGCGTCCTGAATGGAGGGCAGCTCTGCGGTGATCGCGCCCGGGAGGATCACGTGCGCGTAGATCAGGGAGACGTCGGCGAAGAGCGAGCTCCAGCGACGGCCGAGCTCCTCCGTCGGCGGCGGACGGCTCACCAGGTGCCAGGGGCACAGCGCCGTCATGGACTCCCAGGGTTCGATCCGGTGGCTCCCTCCGAGCAGGGTGAACAGGCTCTTCGGGAAGAAGCGCGCGGTCGGGAGGTGCCGGGGATCCTCCGGCAGGAGTCCCGTCAGGATCGCAGGGATCGCCTGGTTGGTGAAGGCGGCAGACGCGGTGGCGTTGCGGAACCAGGTGCTCTCGCTCGCGAGGCGGGCGAAGCTCGGGAACAGGTCGGCGTCGATCGTCAGGTCGGTGTTCATCAACGACGCCAGCGGGAGCTCGTCGAGGACCAGCACGACGACGGTCGTGTCCGTCTCGACGTCGGCGGTCGGGAAGCGCTCCGCCGGCTGCGACCTCCTGACGCCGACGATCGACGGATCCCAGAGGAAGAGTGCCGCGAAGAGGAGCGGCGCAGGGGACGCCACGGAGAGCAGCGTTCGCGCCGGTTGCCAGCGAGCCACCAGGAAGGCCGCCAGGAGACCGGAGCCCATGGCGAGCGCGAGGTCGAGGTAGGGCAGGTCGCCGGCGGACTTCGTCGCCGGCATCAACGCCGCCGCCGCCAGCAGCGCGACCAGCACCAGGTGGACGCCGCGCCGGACGCGCTCGCCGAGGAGTCCGACCAGGAGCTCGACGACGACCAACGAAGCCGGGACCAGGAGAATCGCCGCGACCGAGAGCGCCCAGAGGTCGATCGGGCGCGAGCTCCGGGCAACGAAGAAGGTGGCGTCGCGGGCGAGGACGTGGAACAGCGGCTCCGCCACGGCGAACCCGCCCAGGGCGAAGAGGTGCAACGCGTCGAAGGCCTTGCGCGCAGGGGGCTCGGCGGAATCGGGGGACACTGCGATCGCGAGAATCTACCGACCGCCCGGTAGAGCGGGAACCCCTGCGCCTTACCATGGGAAGCCTGTCCTTCGGTGACCCCGTCCCCATGCACGCCCTCTCCCTGATCCTGGCCTACGTCGATCCCGGCGCCGGGATGCTGATGCAGGCCCTGGTCGCGGGAATCGCGGGCCTGGTGGTGTTCCTGAAGTACCAGGGTCGGCGCGTCCTCGCGTTCTTCCGCCCCAGGAAGGCCGCGCCCACGGAGCCCGCCGAGAAGACGGATGCCCACGAGGTCGACGGCGGCTAGGTCCATGGAGCTCGAGCCGGGCTCCTTCCGCGACCGGGACAGCCGCGTCTTCTACAGCGCCGGCGACGTCTATCGCGAGCTCTCGCAGCGCGGGCTCGAGGATTGGGAGCGGCTGGAGCAGACCGAGCTCTTCAAGCACTTCACGCACGAGCGCAGGCTCGTCGAGACCGAGCGCGTCGATGGCGAGTCGCCGAACGTGCTCGCGGGCTCGGCGGCGGGGCTCTTGAAGCACGCGCGTGTGCCCTTCGTCTCCTACGCCTACGAGTGGCCCTTCGGGATGCTGCGTGACGCGGCTCGCCTCACGCTCGAGCTCCTGTCGGCGGCGATCGACGAGGACATGGTCCTCAAGGACGCGACGCCCTACAACGTCCAGTGGCGGGGCGCACGACCCGTGTTCATCGACATCCCCTCGTTCGTCCGACTCGAGCCGGGCGAGGCCTGGCCGGGCTACCGACAGTTCTGCGAGCTCTTCCTCTACCCGCTCTTCCTGACCGCCTACCGGGGGGTCTCCTTCCACCCCTGGTTGCGCGGGAGCATCGACGGGATCTCGTCGGAAGAGTGCTGGCGTCTGTGTTCCGCGCGCGACCTCCTGCGACCGGGGGTCCTCGTCCGCGTGTGGTTGCAGTCGCGACTCGATGCACGACACGCGCGTCAGGGGCTCGCAGGGAGCGACGTGAAGCGAGGTCTTCGCGATGCGGGCTTCCACAAGGAGCTGATCCAGGCCAACGCGAAGAAGCTCCTGGGGCTGTGCAGCAAGCTCCGCTGGGAGCCCGCGGGGTCGGTCTGGTCCGATTACTCCGGCGACAACACCTACGACGACGAGCGGCGCGCGAGCAAGGCGGAGTTCGTGCGGAGGGCCGTCGGAGCCCGGACCCGTGGGCTGGTCTGGGACCTCGGCTGCAACACGGGAGAGTACGCGCGCATCGCGGCCGAGTCGGCCGACTACGTGGTCGCGATGGACGGCGATCACCTCGCCGTGCAGCGTCTCTACGAGGAGCTGCGGCGCGAGGAGCGCGACGACATCCTGCCGCTGGTGGTGAACCTCGCCGACGCGTCGCCGAACCTCGGCTGGCGCGGAGCGGAGCGAAAGGACCTGGCCGGGCGCGGGAAGCCGGACATGGTCCTGGCCCTCGCCCTCGTGCACCACGTGGTCATCGCCGCGAACGTGCCGCTCGCCGATTTCGTGGACTGGCTGGCGAGCCTGGGAGGGGACCTCGTGATCGAGTTCGTGTCGAAGGAGGACCCGATGGTCCGTGTCCTCTTGCGCGACAAGGAGGACGTGTACCTCGACTACGACGCGTCCGTGCTCGAGGCCTGCCTCTCTCGCACCTTCCGCATCGAGCGGCGCGAGACGCTGTCCGGTGGAACGCGGACGCTCTACCACGCCGTCAAGAACGACGACGCCTGATCAGGTCGCCATCTTGCGAGTCAGCGCGATCTTGCGCAGGCTCTCGTGAAGCGCGAGGCCGCGCTCGAGCTCCTCGGAGCTGATGGCCCCGAGCTCGGTCAGCGCCTGGCCGATCCTGACCCCCTTGTGGTGGTGCAGGTGCATGGCCTGCTCCAGCTGCTCGTTCGTGATCATCTCCATTCCGAGCAGCACCTCGCCCAGGAACGTCTCGCCGGTGATCTGGAACGCGGCGTTGTCCCTCGGCCAGTACTCCACGGGCGGACGCGCGGGCATCGGGCCCGGAGCCTCTTTGCCGGCCGCGACGGCGTTCTCTCCCATCCGGATGCTGGCCTGGACCTTCAGGGTCTCGAGCACGTGTTCCGGCGAGCAGGCGCCGAGGAGCAAGAGGCACTCCCCGATCGGCAGACCCTGCTCCTGGTTCATCTTGAGCGCGTCCTCGACCTGCGACTCCGTGGCGTGCCCACGCTCGATCAGCATCTCGCCGAGGCGGGGGCTCTTGGGCTTCTCGGCGGCGGGCTCCTCGTTCGACGAGGGTGCCGGGGGATCGGGCACGACCTCGGGCAGCGGCTCGGGGGCGGGTGAGGACTCGGGCTCCGGCGCGGGTGACGTCGGCCTGGCGAACGCCGTCCGGGCTTCCTCGAGCAGGATGCACACCGTTCTTCGGAGCCGATCCCGCCGGAAGCGCTCGCTCTCGCTCGCGAGCACGGAACACAGGTGCTCACAGGCCTGCAGGCACGCGGTCAGGTCAGGAACGTCGCGCCTCCGAACGACCTCGACCATTTCGCGCAGCTGTCCGTGGATCCGCGCCTGCTCTTCGCGGTTCTCGGGATCCGACTGTGCGAGCTGTTCGGTCAGATCACGGAGACTGGGACGAGACATGTGGCGGCCGGGAGAAAGCCGTTCCGTGGGGTCGGCCGTGGCCGGCAACGGTCTTGAGCGCGGCTCGTGAATTCCCGGGGCACCCGCTCCTCGAGCTGCGCCGTGACGCACACGGGAGGAGGGGGGTACAGTCTCCCGCCATGCGTCCCTCCCATCCCTTCGTCCTCGCGATCGCACTGGTGGTGAGCTCGAGCCTGGCCTGGGCCCAGGACACGACTGCCTTCGTCGGCGCCCGGCTGATCCCGATCACCGGGCCCGAGCTCGAGCACGGCGTGCTCGTGATCCGGGACGGAAAGATCGCCGCGGTCGGTGCCCGGGGCTCCGTCGAGATCCCCGCCGGAGCGACCGTCGTCGACGTGCGCGGGAAGGTCCTCATGCCCGGGCTGGTCGACACGCACAGCCACGTCGGCGGAGGCTGGGCGGCGGACTCGTCGGCGCCGATCCAGCCCGACGTCTCGGTGTACGACGCGATCGACGTGCGCAGCCCGGGCTTTCAGCGCGCCCAGGCCGGCGGCATCACGACGGCCAACGTCATGCCCGGGTCGGGTCACCTGATGAGCGGGCAGACCGTCTATCTGAAGCTGCGGGACGCGAACACGATCGACGAGTGGGTGCTGCGCGACGCCGACGGCCGCGCGCTGGGCGGGATGAAGATGGCGAACGGGACGAACTCGCGGAGGGACCCGCCGTTCCCCGGAACGCGCGGGAAGTCCGCCGCGCTCGTGCGCGAGAAGTTTCACGCGGCCCTCGCCTACCGCGCGAAGCTCGAGCGGGACGAGGACGTGGATCGCGACCTCGGCATGGAGGCGCTGCTCGAGGTGCTCGACGGCGAGCGCATCGTCCACCACCACACGCACCGCCACGACGACATCCTGACCGTGCTCCGCCTGCGAGAGGAGTTCGGCTTCCGCGTCGTCCTGCACCACGTCAGCGACGCGTGGAAGGTGGCCGACGAGATCGCGGCGGCGGGCGTTCCGAGCTCGATCATCCTGGTGGACAGCCCCGGCGGGAAGCTCGAGGCGCGCCACGTCGGCTACGAGTCCGGCGGAGTCCTCGAGCGCGCGGGTGCGAAGGTCGCGTTCCACACCGACGACTGGATCACCGACTCGCGCCTCTTCCTGCGGATGGCGGCGCTCGCCGTGCGCGCGGGGATGACGCGCGAGGGTGCGCTCGAGGCGCTGACCCTGGCGCCGGCCGAGATGCTCGACCTCGGGGATCGGATCGGGTCGCTGGAAGCGGAGAAGGACGCTGACTTCATCGTGCTCGACGGAGATCCCTTCAGCGTCTACACGAAGGTCCTCGAGACCTGGGTGGACGGGCAGCGCGTCTTCGACCGAACGCAGGAGAAGGACAGGCTGTGGGCGGTCGGTGGGCTGGGAGCGGGAGAGCCGCGTGCGACCACCGCGTGCTGCGACGGAGAATGACCATGGGACTCTCGAGGATCGCAGCGCTGGCGTTCGCTCTCACCCTGCTCCCGCTGCCGGCGCAGGCCGGAGACGTGGCGGTCCGTGCGGCCAGGCTCCACACGGTCTCCGGGGGGGTCATCGAGAACGGCGTCGTCGTGATCGAGGACGGAGTGATCGTCGCGGTCGGCCCGGCCTCGGAGGTCTCGGTTCCGGCCGGCGTGCGCGTGCTCGAGGCTGCCGTCGTGACCCCCGGCCTCGTGGATGCGCACACTGTCGTCGGACTCTCGGGCTATCTCAACCAACCCCACGATCAGGACCAGCTCGAGCGGTCCGCGCCGCTACAGCCGGAGCTCCGGGCGCTGGATGCCTACAACGCCCGCGAAGCGCTGGTGGAGTGGGTGCGCTCGTTCGGAGTGACCACGCTGCACACCGGGCACGGTCCCGGCGCGGTGGTCTCGGGCGAGACGATGATCGTCAAGACGCGCGGAGACACCGTCGACGAGGCCGTCGTCGTGCCGCGCGCGATGATTGCGGCGACCCTGGGCGACGCCGCCACCGGCGAGGACGGAGAGAGCGCACCGGGGACGCGCGGCAAGGCGGCGGCGCTCCTGCGCGGCCTCCTGGTCGAGGGGCGCGACTACGTCGCGAAGAAGGCCGGCGAAGAGGGCTCGAAGGTGCCCACCAACCTCCGGCTGGAGGCGGTCGCGCGCCTGCTCTCGCGCGAGGTCCCTCTGCTCGTCACGGTTCAGCGCCATCACGACATCGCCACCGCGCTGCGGATCGCCGGCGAGTTCGACCTGCGGCTCGTTTTGGACGGTGCGGCCGAGGCCTTCCTCCTCGTCGACGAGATCCGGGCAGCCGGGGTCCCCGTCGTCGTGCACGCGACCATGAAGCGCGCGACGGGGGACGCCGAGAGCCTCAGCCTGGAGACGGCCGGGATCCTCGACGGGGCCGGAATCCCGATCGCCTTTCAGAGCGGCTACGAGTCCTACGTGCCCAAGACCCGCGTGGTCCTCCTGGAGGCCGCCATCGCGGCTGCCAACGGGTTGTCACGTGACCGTACGCTCCACGCGCTGACCCTCGGTGCCGCCGAGATCCTCGGGATCGACGACCGCATCGGTTCCCTCGAGGTCGGGAAGGACGGGGACCTCGCCCTCTACGACGGAGACCCCTTCGAGTACACGACGCACTGCGTCGGGACGGTGATCGAGGGCGACGTCGTGAGCGAGACGCGGCGCTGAGCGCTACCGAAGGATGTTGACCTTGCCGCGGGGGAGCCCGTGGTGCGGCGCTTCATCCGGCGCACGGCGTAGGGCCCTCGATCGTGGAGCCGCCCTGTAACGCGATGCGCAGGACCCCCGGCGTCCGCCTCGAGGCCTCGGCCCGGGAGCGAGGCCCGGAAATCCCGAATCGCTGAATCTCGGCCGGGGGCTCGTGCGTTCAGGCCGGCGAACCGGAGGTACACATGCAGAGACTCGTCATCACCGCGCTCACGGCGACCCTGATCGTGGCGTCGTCCACCCTGATGTCCCGCACTCGCGGCGCCGAGTCCACGGACGGTGTAGAGGTCGTCGCCCTGACCCACCAGACGAGCCACCCGCTGGTGCTCGCCGGCGATGCGCAGGACGTCTACTTGCACGTCGCGCTCCGCGCGGCGGACCTGCCCCACGTAGCGCGGCCCTCGATGAACCTCGCGCTGGTCATCGACCGCAGCGGATCGATGGCTTCCGAGGACAAGCTCACCTTCGCCAAGAGCGCGGCCGAACAGCTCGTCGGGCGTCTCGAGCCGGACGACCGCCTCGCGATCGTGGCGTACGACCACGACATCCGGACGGTCGTCCCCTCGACGCCCGCTCGGGAACGGGGCGTCTTCCTGGCGGCGATCCGCGGGCTCCACACCGGAGGCTCGACGGACCTCCACGGGGGGATGGTGACCGGGTATGACGAGGTGCGGGCGCACTTCGACGAGGAGCGCCTGAACCGCGTCCTGCTCCTGTCGGACGGGCTCGCCAACCGCGGCGTGACCCAGCCGGACGCGATCCGCTCACGCGCGGCGCAGTGCCGGGAGACCGGCGTGCGCATCTCGACCATGGGCATGGGGCTCTCCTACGACGAGGACCTGTTGTCCGGAATCGCGCACCACGCGGGCGGCAACTACTACTACGTCCGCGAGGCCGAGTCCGTCGGCCGGCACCTGGACCGGGAGCTGGACGAGCTGACGCGCATCGTGGCGCGCGACGTCGAGGTTCGCGTCGAGCTCGGGGAAGGCGTCCAGCTCGGCGAGATCTACGGCTACTCCCACACGCGGAAAGGGAGCTCGATCCGGATCCCCGTGAGCGACCTCTACAGCGGAGAACGGCGCAAGGTGGTCGTGCGGCTTCGCGTGCAGGGAGCGGCCGGAACCGAGCGCGCGCTCGCGACGGCTTCTCTGCGCTACGTCGACTCGTCGTCCCACACGAGCCATCGACAGTCGAGCGCGACCTTGCGTTCCCGCTTCACCGACGACATCGACGAGGTCCTGCGCTCGCGCCGCCTCGACGTGCTGATCAAGGTCGAGATCGTGCACAATGCCGGAGCGCTCGACGCCGCGATGAAGCTCCAGAGGGACGGGGAGATCGACGCCGCCCAGGAGCTCCTCGACGCGCGCTACCGGAACAGCAAGCTCGTGAACGACACCGAGTACAGGAGCGCCGAACTGACGCGGATGCTGGAGACGATGAAGCAGGTCCTCTTCGACATCGAA
Source organism: Planctomycetota bacterium (assembly GCA_029259655.1). Taxonomy (GTDB): domain Bacteria; phylum Planctomycetota; class UBA1135; order UBA1135; genus OFTM220. Next base: position 30,002 of record JAJDET010000255.1, on the reverse strand, counting down.
CGCACACGCGGGGACGCGAGTGCGCGACGCGACTTGCAGTTGACGACGGAGCTGCAGGCTCTGGGATACACGGAGTAGAGAGAAGGCCGCGGAGACCGATGCCTGCCGAGGAAGAGCCTACCGATGAAGCGCTCATGTGGGCGTACGCCGAAGGGGACACGTCGGCCTTCGAACCCTTGTTTCAGCGGCATCGCGCCCCGCTCTTCACCTACCTCCGGCACCAGACCGGGAGTCGCTCGGTGGCAGAGGACCTGTTCCAGGAGGTCTTCCTGCGGCTTGTCCGCCGGCGCCGCGAGTACCGACGCGCGGGGAGCTTCCGCTCGTGGCTCTTCACGATCGCACACAACGCGATGACCGACGGGCGCCGGCGCTCCGCCCTGCGCGAGGCGGTCAGCGAGAGCGATGCGATGGAATACCACGACGCGACGAGCGAGAGGCCTGCGTCCACGGCAGACCCTCTTGGGGCGTCCCACGCGACTGACCTGCGCGAGCGTATCGAGGCCGCCCTGCTCCGCATTCCGGCGGAGCAACGTGAGGTGTTCCTGCTGCGCGAGCGCGGTGGACTGGACTTCCAGCGCATCGCAGAGGTCACCGGCAGCGGGATCGCCACCGTCAAGAGCCGGATGCGGTACGCCCTCTCCAACCTGCGCCGTCGACTGGCGGATGAGCTTCCCTCCATCGAGGAGTGTCTCCATGAGTGACTGCACCCGCACCGAGGAGCGGCTGATCGAAGCTCTCGAGAAGACCTCGGGGGCTGCTGAGCTCGCTGCGCTCGACGCGCACCTCGCTGAATGCAGCGCGTGCCGCGAGACCGCGCAGGCCTTTCGCGCGATCCGTTTGGCGTACCTGGATGTTCCGGAGGCCGACGTCGATGCGTCCATCGCCGATGCGGTCCTGGCGCGTGCCGCGGAGGCGAGCACCGCACCGCCTCTGTCGCGTCGCGCGACCTTCCTGCTCGCGGCGGCGGCGGCCGTGCTCCTCGCAACGTGGGTCACTCGGATCGTCGCCGCGCCGGTAGACGCCCCGGCCGAGGATCCGGTGGCGGAGAGGATCCTGGAAGGCGATCGGGCGCGCGACGCCGCGGAGCTCGACCGCGCGATCCATCACTACGAGAGGGCGGCACGGCTCGAGGGAGACCGTTCGCGCGCGGCGCAGATCCTCCATCGGCTGGGCGAGGCCTATCTCGCGGCCGAGGAGTACGCGAGAGCCGAAGAGCACCTGGGAGTCGTGCTGGACCGGCATCCCGACTACGCCGAGCGTCGCACGGTGCTGCTCCTGCGCGGCGAGGCCCTGGAGGGGCTGGGCGAGGTCGGCCGGGCGCTCCAGGCCTACCGGCTCTTCGCACACGAGTACCCCGCGGACCCGGAGATCATGCGCCGCGTCGACGTCCTCGAGCGCTCTGTCCACGAGGGCGTCGAGATGCTGGAAGCTCTCGGGTACACGGAATAGTTCCGGACAGAGTCCCGCGAGCCCCGAGCGCCTCGGGAAATACTACGTGGGGGGCTGCGATCGAGGCCCCGGGTCCGACTCGACGTGAACGTGGCGATGCCGCTCTCCGAAGCGGATGATTCCCCCGTCGGATAAGAGGAGATCCGGATCGTGATCGAGTTCTTGCTCCCAGGCTTGCTGCTCTTCGTGATGGCGTCGCCGTTCCTCGCGCTGATCGCCTACATCGCTCGGCGCGCGGGGCGCAGTCGCCGCGACGCAGAGGACCACCGCTTCCGCCGGCTGGAGCGGAGGATCTCGCTGCTGGAGCAGGAGCTGCGCGCGGCCGGGCACGAGCCTCTGGGGGAAGAGGAGAGCGCTGCGCCCGATCCCGAGCCGAAGGTCGTTCAGCCCGAGCTGCGCGAGGTCCCGGTGCCGCCCGAGATCTGGCGTGCTCCCGCGGAACCCACACCGCCCGAACCCGTACTGCGCGAACGCGCGCCGGCGCCCTCGGCCGAAGAGCCGCGTGATCGGCGCGACCTGCGCGATGTCGTCGACTGGGAGCGCTGGGTCGGTGTGCGCGGAACCGCGACCGTGGCGGGGATCGCGCTCGCCCTGGGCGGGATCTACCTCTTCAAGTACGCGATCGAGAAGGGCCTGATCACGGAGCAGCTGCGCGTCGGGATGGGCGTCCTCGGTGGCCTCGTCTGCCTCGCCGGTGCGCTCTTCGCGCGCAAGAAGACCCTGCGTCACATCCCGGGCTCCCTGGCGGGTGCCGGGATCGTGACGCTCTACGCGAGCGCGTGGGCATCGCACGAGCTCTACGGCCTCGTCCCGTTCGGGGTCTCGTTCGCGGCGATGGCCGTCGTGACCGCGATCGCGGTCGCGATGTCGATCCTCCTGCGCGCGCAGGCCGTCGCACTGCTCGGGCTGGTCGGCGGCTTCGTGACACCGCTCCTGCTCGGGGCGGATCCGAACCGGCCGCTCCCGATGTTCGGCTACTTCCTCCTGCTGGACATCGGACTGGTCACCGTCGGGAGCCGGCTGCGCTGGCCACTGCTCGGGCTCGCCGGTGTCGGCGCGACCTTCGCCTACCAGCTCCTCTGGTCGCTCTTGCACCTGGACGCCGGCCGGATGACCTTCGCGCTGGTGATGGTCGGGACGTTCGCGGCGCTGTTCGCCGTCGGCGGGCGGTGGCTGCCCGGACAGCACGGCACCTCGACCCGCAGCGCGGGCCTCCTCCTGCCCTTCCTGCTGGCGCTCCACATCAGCACCGGGGAGCTCGTGCCCGAGCTCTGGCCGACGGCGCTGTTGCTCGCGCTGCTCGTGACCGGGTGCGCCTTCGTCGCGCGCGATCTGGGGATGCCCTGGCTCCTGCACGCGGGGGCGGGCGGAGTCGTGGCGGTAGTAGCGGGGTGGCTCCGGCCCGATGCGTTCGACAGAGCTCGGGTCTGGGAGCTGGCGGCGGTCGCGACGGGACTCGCCCTGCTCTTCCAGGTCCTCGCGGAGTGGCAGCGCCGGCGACCGCGGGACGAAGCGCAGCCCCTGCCCATTGCCGCGGAAACGATCGCCGCCGTGGGACTGATGCTCCTGACCGTGGCGACCGCGACGTTCGGGCTCGTTCCGCCGCACGCGGGACCGTGGCCGCTCCTCGCCGGGTGGGTGCTCATCGGAGCGGTCCTCTTCCGCCAGGCCGTGTTCGCCCCCAATGCGTGGCCGGCCATCGCCGGCGCGCTCGCGACCGGAACCGGGCTCGCGTTCTGGGGGCTCGCGAACCAGCGGGCCCCGCTGTTCCCGGGCCCGGCGGGATTCGTGGGCCTCGCGCTCGGGACCACGGCGCTCGCTCACGTGGGAGCTCTCCTGGTGGCGCGCGCGATCGGTCGCCGGACGGGAGAGGCGTCGTTCGCGCCGTGGGCTGCAGCCGCTTCAATCGCGATCCCACTCGTCGCTTCGATCGCTGCCACGCGCGTGATCGTCTTGCAGCCGGGCCTCGCGCTGGGTGCCGTGCTCGCCCTGTCGCTCGTGCTCGCCACCGCTGCGAGGACGACTCGCCACGCCGCCTGGGCGATCCTGGCCGTGATCGCCTGCGTCGCGGCGCAGACGCCCGCGCGCCTGGAGGTCTACCGCGGAGGCCAACCGTATTCGGAGGAGGCGTTCGCGCTCACCTATCTCTCAGTGGCGTCGTTCCTCGCGCTGCCGCTCCTGTTGCGCGCACGATCCTCTGCGGGCGCCATGCTGTGGCGGGCGGCGGCTGCGGCGCCGGTGATGTGGCTCTTTCCGCTCCGTTCGCTCCACTTGGCGTTCACGCCGGAGCTCCCGATCGCGGTCCTCCCCGGGATCCTGGGCGCCGGCGCGCTCGTGGTCCTGGCGCTCGCGCAGCGCGGCGAGCGCGAATCCGACATGCGACGCGTTGCGACCGTCTGGCTCTCCGCGGTGGGGGTGTCGCTCCTGGCCGTGGCCGGACCCATGCAGGTCGATCGTCACGTCGTGGCGGTCGGCGCCGCCCTGCTCGCCTGCGCGATCGCCGTTCTGTGGCGCCGCGTGGACCACCCGGGTCTGAAGCTCCTGTCGTTCGCCGGAGTGGTCGTCTCGATGCTCGCGCTGCTGGGTTCCCTCGCCGTGCCGGGTCGGTACCCGCGCGGCGCGGGACCGGTTCTGGACTGGGTCGGGTACGGCGCGCTCCTGCCGGCCGTGCTGGCGATCGTGACCTCGGTGATCCTCGGCGCGCGCGAGGTCGAACGCTTGACGACGTTCGAGCGCGAGCGTGTGTACGGCGGCTCGGCTCCGGCCGCGGCGACCGTGTGCGGGATCCTCGGACTCCTGGGCGTGTTCGTGTGGATCAACCTCGAGATCAATGACCACTTCGGAACGGGGGCGGTCGTCACGTTCGCGATCGAACGCCATCCCGCGCGCGACCTCACGACGTCCATCGCGTGGGCGCTCTACGCCCTGGTGATCCTCGGGACCGGGATGGTCCGCGGCAAGACCGGCCTGCGCTGGGTGAGCCTCGGGTTCCTGGTGCTGTCCCTGGGCAAGGTCTTCCTGCACGACCTCGGCGAGCTGGAGGGGCTGCACCGCGTCGGTTCCCTGGTGGGGCTCGCGCTCTCGTTGCTCCTCGTGTCGGTCCTGTACCAGCGCTTCGTGTTCCGTCGGTCCGTGGAGAGCGGGGACTCACCCCCCTAGAATCCTCCGCGTGTCCACTCCTTCCATGCGCCGCCCGCTCGCGATGCGCCTCCTGGTCCTCGGCTGCTCGCTGATGGCGGCCCTGACCGCGTCGGAGGTCTTCTTCCGCTGGCGCGCGCACCGTCAGAACGCGAACACGCTGGAGGCTGCCTTCGCGAAGCCCATGGAGCTGGCCCACGGCCAGTTCGCAGCGCTCCGCAACATCATCCTCCCGTCGCGGAACGATCGCATCGCCTACGAGCTTCGCGCCGGCATGGAGAGCGTGAACTTCAAGGGAGCGCCGCTCTCGACCAACTCCCACGGCTTCCGCTCGCCCGAGATTCCGGTCGCGGAGCCGCCCGGGGCCGTGACGATCGTGGGCCTGGGGGACTCGGTCATGTTCGGTCACGGTGTCGGGGACGGCGAGTGCTACCTCGACCGCCTCGGCGAGCTCCTGCGCGAGCGCCGACCCGGGACCGAGTGGCGGATCGTGAACACCGGAGTGCCCGGCTACAACACCGTGATGCAGGTCGAGACCCTCGAGCGGAAGGTCCTCGCCTTCTCGCCCGATCTCGTCGTCCTCGGAGTCGTCGACAACGACTACGAGCCCCCGCAGTACGTGCGCACCGCCGACGAGATCACCGATCTCTCGCGCTCGTTCCTGCTCGAATGGGTTGTGGAGCGGCTGACCGGCGAGAGCCTGATGGCGCAGGAGGGGCGGGCCCTGACGCACCGCGATGCGTGGCAGAAGGGGGCTGGCGTGGCCGCGCCGCCCCGCTACGCGGAGCTCTACGGCAAGCAGGGGTTCGAGGACGCGCTCGATCGCCTGGCCGCGCTGTCGGACGAGCACGAGTTCTCGGTGATCGCCTTCCTGAGCCTCGATTCCGAGCGGGGTGCCGAGATGCTGGCGGCCTGTGAGCGACGCGGTTTCTTCTCGGTGAACCAGCAGGACGAGCTCTCCCGGCGTCTGGAGGAGGAGACCGGGAGGCCGTTCGACTGGAAGGACCTGATCGCGTCCGACTTCGTCGTGAGCCCGGGCAACCTGCACCCTTCCGTCCGGACGCACCGGATGTCGGCAGAGCTCCTGCTCGAGGAGCTGGAAGAGGTCGGCTGGATCGATCGGGTCGTCGCCGAGCGCTGAGACACCGGGAACCGTGTAGACGCTCGCTGCTATAGTACGGACCGATGTCTTCGCCGGAGCCTCTCGAGCGCCCGAAGGAGAAGCGCCGGCCCCTGCGAGTGGCGATGGTCGTCCTGGTCCTGTGCGTCGTCGCGACGGAGCTGATCGCGCGGTGGGGGCTCGGCCCGATACTCGCACCGGGGCTCGGCGAGGACGCGCACCGGCTCGAGGCCTTCCGCGAGTTCGTCAGGAACGAGGGGCACGCCTGGTTCGCGCCGCGCCCGTACATCGGCTATGCCGGCCATCCCTCGACGCCGGGAGACGGAACGGGTCGCAAGGTCAACTCGCGCGGGTTTCGCGGGCCCGAGTGGGAGGTCGCGCGTGCTCCCGGGGTCCTGCGCATCGCTTGCCTGGGGGGCTCCACGACCGGCGGCTCGGACCAGAAGGAGGGCTACGCGCGCCTCTATCCGAGCCTGCTCGAGAAGCTCCTCGCCGCTCAGCTCGGGCGCCCCGTCGAGGTCATGAACTTCGGCATGCCGGGATGGACGTCGGCCGAGACGGCGGTCAACTACTTCCTGAACGTGGTGGACTTCGATCCCGACGTTGTCGTCGTCCACCACGCGGTGAATGACGTGATGCCGCGGCTGTGGCCGGGGTTCGAATCCGACTACTCGCACTTCCGGCGTCCCTGGAAGGAGCCGAGCTACGGGACGCTCGGGCGCTTCCTGATCGGCACGAGCGCGCTGTGCGGTGCGATAGGACTGAAGCAGAACGAGGACTTCACGCTCAACTGGCTGGTCGGCGTGCCGCTCGACCCGACGGACATGGAGACCGAGCTCGCGCCCGAGACGGCCCTCGCCTTCCGGCGCAACGTGCGCTCCGTCTGTGACGCGGTTCGGGCCCGTGGTGGAGTTCCCGTGATCGCCACCATGCCGTTCTCGAAGAACCCCGACTTCTTTCGCCCGCCTCGCGGACCGCTGATCCGGATCGGCATCTCCGAGCACAACGAGCTCCTGCGGGACCTCGCGCGGGAGGAGCGCTTCCTCCTGGTCGACCTGGCGCGGGCTTTCGATCGTCGCGCGCCGGAGCTCGGACCGACGTTCGTCGACTACGTCCACGTGAAGCTCGCAGGCAACCAGGCCAAGGCCGAGCTGATCGCGGACGCCCTGATCCGCGGAGGGCACCTGCCCGCCGACTGAAGACGCAATGGACACAGTGATCTTCTCGAGACCCAGCCGGATCGCGCCGCTCCTCCTCGCCGCGCTCGGCGCATGCGGGGCGGAGGCCGAGCCCGTCCGGAACTTCCTGCTCGTCTCGATCGACACGCTGCGGGCGGATCACATGGGGCTCTACGGGTACGAGCGCGAGACGACGCCGAACCTCGACCGCTTCGCGGCCACGGCCGGTGTGTTCGACCGGGCCTACGCGACGTCCTCGTGGACGCTGCCGAGCCTGGCCTCGCTCATGACCTCGCTGTACCCCTCGACGCACGGCTGCCGCAAGAGCAAGTCGAGCCTCCCGGCGGGCATCGACACCATGGCGGAGAGGTTGACCGGTGCCGGTTTCCACACGGGGGCGGTGACGAGCCACGTCTACCTGGCCCCCAAGTTCGGTCTGGCGAGCGGCTTCGCGGAGTACGACGACGACCTGGTGCGGGAGGACATCGACGACTCACACCGGGCCGTCAGCTCGCCCCCGATCACGGAGAAGGGGCTGGCCTGGCTCGAGGCCCGGGCCGCGGACGAGCGCCGCTGGTTCTTGTGGCTGCACTACTTCGATCCTCACTTCGTCTACCGCGCCCATCAGGAGATCTCGGAGCGCTTCGGATCGGATCGCGAAGAGGACCGCTACGACGGGGAGATCCGACTGACCGACCTGCACATCGGACGCGTGCTGGATCGTCTCGACGAACTGGGCTTCTCGGCCAACACGCTCGTCGTGGTCGCGACCGACCACGGGGAGGAGTTCGAGGACCACGGGGGAACCGGCCACCGCAAGACCCTGTTCGAGGAGGTCATCCGTGCAGCGCTCCTGATCCGGGCGCCCGGGCTCTCGGCGCGGCGGGTCGCGGAACCCGTCAGCCTCGTCGACGTCGCGCCCACGGTGTACGAGCTCCTGGACGTGAAAGGGCCTGACCTCGTGCAGGGGCGGAGCCTCGTGTCGGCGCTTCGCGGCGAACCCTTCGTGCGGCCGCCCGTCGTCGCGGAGCTCGGTCCGGGAGCGGGTGGCCTCCAGCTCGAGGCCGTCGTCGACGGAGACTGGAAGCTCGTCCGCGAGCGCTTTGGCGAGTCGTGGCTCTACGATCTCGAGCACGACCCCGGAGAGCAGCGCGATCTGTCCGCGGCGGAGCCCGAGGTCCACCGGCGCCTGACCATCGAGGTCCAGGGGCTGGTTCAGAGCTTCCGGCGCAGTGGCGCGGGATTCGGGAGCGAGAAGATCGAGCTGAGTCCCGAGGAGGGCCGCGCGCTGGAGAGCCTCGGCTACGCGGGCGAAGAGTGATGGGAGTGGCGAAACCGGGACCGGGGAGGGCCCCCCCCAGGAGTCGGAGCCGCTTTTTTCGGATTCCCGAGAACCGCTGCGGAGGACCCGACGGCTTGGGGCACCGCGATAACCCCTTCCGCGGTTCGCGAACTCCGACAGAATGGAGGTCGCCGACCTGCCCATCCCCTGGAGTCCCCCCCATGAGAACTGCCCTCTCGATCGTCGCCTGCTGTGCCCTCTCGTCCGCTGTCGCCGCTTCGGACCCGGACCGCTCACTCGACTGGGTGAACGCGAACGCACCGGGCGTGGGGGGATCCGTCGGGAGGACCCTGAGCGTCAACCTCGACGGAGACGACCAGCAGGACCTCATCGGGTTGCGGGGAACGGACCTGATCTACTCCATGTCCCCGGCGCACTTCGACCACTTCAGCGAGCTGCTCCCGGGCAACATGTTGCTCTCGGAGGTCATCGACTTCGACACCGTCCCGGGCGCCGCCCCGGGCGGAGTAGACGTGATCCTCGCGACGACCGACGCGGGCCTCTACACCATGCAGTGGGATACCAGCTCCGGACTATTCGTCGGAACGCCCTTGTCCGGGACGAAGTGGATCGACGCGCGCTTCATACGAACGGGGGACGTCGACGGCGACGGCAACGCCGACGCTGTGGGCGTCGCGTCCGACGGGAAGGACATCCTGGTCTCGCTCGGAACGGGGGGCGGGTGGGGCCCTACCACGAGCTTCTCGATCGTCCCCACGATCCTCGATCTCTGCCTGCTCGACTTTCGTCAGGGTGCCGCAGCGCCCGAGTCGGGTCTCGAGATCGCCGTGGCGACGACCAGCGGAGTCCGCGTCTTCATGGAGCAGGGGACCCGGATCAGCCGGCTCCACAGCTCCGACCCCAACGACGCGCTGACCTGCGTCCCGCGCGCCGATCTCCCGGACGTGCTCGTCTGGATCACGGGCGGCGGGACCGAGCAGGTTCTGGTCTCGCTCGTGGACGACCCCGAGGAGGGCATCACTCCCGAGTTCAGCATCCCGTTGCCGCTGACGAACTCCAACTACGTCTCGGTCGTGGCTGCCGATACGGACGACAACGGATCGATCGAGCTCCTCCTGACCGAGGCGGGCCTGGGCGAGTTCACGATCCTGCAGGAGGTCTCGGGTTCTGAGGAGCCGCCGGAGTGGAACCTCGTCGGCAGCCAGACGGTCTCTTTCGCCGAATCCACGGCGACCCTCAACGACGCGAACGTCGTCGTGGCGGATTTCGACGGCGATACGGGCAGCGACATTGCCATCGTCTCGCAGGACGATGAGTCGACCTACCTGTGGTTCCAGGACGGGGGCGAGGAGCTCGTCGGCGCGACGCAGGACCTGGACCAGGCCCTCTTCAGTTTCGTGGAGGACGAGGACGGGATCCTCAGTGTTCACGTGGTCGCCCCTCCGAGTTCGCACTACCGCATCGTGACGTTCGTCCAGGAGACCCCGGGCGGCACTTGCGATCCCACGGCGATCAACGCGGAGGTCGTTCAACACGTGCCCGCGGAACAGACGACAGGCGAGCGATACGTCGACGTGGTCATTCCCCTCGACGATGCGACCATCACCGTGGGAGCGACCTACTTCCTGCTGCTTGCTCCCAAGGACGCCAACGGGAACCCCGCGGGGCGTGTCATGACGGCCGCGTTCTCCCGCACCGAAGCGAACGTGGAGGATCCCGTGGGGCCCCCGCCCTTGGGCCCGAACACCGAGATCGAGCACTGGGACGGTGCGACGGTGTGGGAAACGGACGTTGCCGAGGGTCTCTTCGGGATAACGAGCGGAGGCTTCGTGCGGACGAAGAAGGTGGCGGTCTTCCCACCGAACAGCACGGTGAACACCGACGTGACCGAGATCGACTCGAGCCACGGCGTGGCACATCCGGACAGCGACCGCCTGGGCGAGCTCGTGCCCAACGAACAGTAGCGCTACCGGCGGAAGGGAGCTCGCCGTCCGAGCCCCATGATCCGCAAGCGCGTCCGGAAGGGCGGCTGCTCGTCGCGTCGCGCGGCGAGCAGCGCCTCGGCCACCGTGGCCCCGTCGGCCAGCTCGCGCTGGAACACGGCCTCGAAGGCGAGCGTCGCGCGCAGCTCGAGCGCCTCGGACGAGAGGACGACCGCGTCCGCCCCGGCGGAGAGGAACGCGCCCCCCAGGTGCTCGACTCCGTCGTCGCCGAGTCGCTCGGGCCCCCGTGCGGTTCCGCAGGCCGACAGGAAGACTACCTGGGGGGCGTCGAGCTCCTCGACCTCGTCGCAGTAGAGCAGCCCATCGTCGCCGGAGCCCATGGACGCGAGGACGAGGGCTGCCGGACGCTCGCGATCGGTCGAGTGCTCGTCCGCGAGCCCGTGCGCGAGCAGGTGCAGGAACGCGACGTGATCTCCGATGGCCGACTGCACGGCGCGGGGGCCCAGGTACGGCTTCACACGCTCGTCCGGGAAGCCCTCCACGAGCGCATCGAGCTCGTCCGTCGAGAGCTCGATCCGCACGAGCTCCTTCTTCGAGCGCGACACGGCGTTCGCGTTGGGCTCCGAGGCGACCATCAGCGCGAGGTCGAAGTCCGGTGCTCGTTCGCGCTCGCGCCGCGTCAACCAGACGCCGACCGGCAGCGACGGGAGGTGGCTCACGGGAAGGGTGAGACCGAGCGCACGTCCGCCCGCGAGCGGGAGCGCCTCGATCAGGAGGTCACGCACGAGACCGATCCCGACGACGTGAACGTGGTCCCACTCGCGGACCCTCGCCGAGATCGCTTCGGTGAGGATCGTCGGACCGAGGTCCTTCGCCACTTCCTGGAGTGTCTCGACGTTCTCCGAGAGCAGGTCGGCCAGGTCGAACAGCTCGCCGCGAGGCGGCAGCTTCTCGTGTACGACCGCACTACCGTCGACCGCGAAGAGGTGCGAGGCGGCGCCGGTCGTGAAGAACACCAGCGCGCCGGCCCTTCCCGTGAGAAGCGTGGTGCGGACGTCCGCCAGCTTCGGTGGGGGGATCCGGTTGTAGCGGGCGAGTGTTCCGAGCGCCTGCGCCTCGAGCACGTGGGCGAGCGCGGCCTCGGGCCCTTCGTCTTCCATCGCCAGGCACAGACGAACGAGCGTTCCGAGGACCTCGGAGCGCTGTCGGAGCTGGAGGAAGCTGACCCCCCCCGGGCGCACGGGGCGGTCGGCCCACGATCCGATCAGGACATGCCACGCCTCACGGAGCTCCTCGAGCCGGCGAGCGCGCTCCTCCGGCGAGGCGCCGCTGTCCAGCGCGCGGCGCCCCTCGAGTCCGGCGAGCCGAGCGGCCTCCATCGCGCGACCCTCGAGCTCGAATCCGCCGATCGCCGCGAGGTCCTTGCGCGCGGCGGCGAGCGCGTCGTCCACCTGCTCGGTGTCCTTGCGAGAAACGAGGAGCTCGGCCAGGGCGAGGTGTGCTCGGACTCGCTCGTGCGATGGGAGGAGCGGATGGGCCAGGGCCGCGCGGAGCGCGGCTTCACCTCCGTGATCGCTGCCGTCCTCCAGCTCGCGTTTGACCCTTGCGAACGCGTTCACGACGAGGGCACGGGACCGCACGTCACCCGGGAGCGAGGCCAGTCCGACGATCGCACCGGAGGCGTCCTGGGCGAGCGCGAGCCGTCCGCCGACCGTGCGCACCTCCGCCAGGCGCAGCTCCGCGTGGAGCCGCTCGGTCGGGTCTCCGAACCGGCCCTCCAGGGTCCTGCCCCTCTCGATGGCGAGCGAGGCTCGGTGGGTCGCCATCTCCAGCAATCCGAGGTTCTGGTAGAGCAGGGCGCGTGCCGACTCGATGCGGCAGAGCTGAGTGAGCTCACCCTGCGGCAGCTCTGCAGGCGGACCGCGAGCCGCGATCGTGGCCTCGAGATCGTCGAGGGCGTCTTCCGCGTCACGGTCCTGCCACAGCGCGACCAGGACCTGGGCCTGGAGGAGCTCGAGGTCGAGGAGGAGGGCTTCGCCGGCCGGACACTCGTCGATTGCGAGGCTCAAGAGGTCGCGCGCCTCCCCGAGCTCTCCCTCGTCGATGAGAACCAGGGCCTCGGAGTGGCGGAAGAAGGCCGTGAAGACGTCGTGCTCCAGGTACCGGAGGATCCGTCGCGCCGTCTCCAGCACGCCGCGGCGCTCGGCGAACTCCCACTCCCGCTGCCAGTTGTCCAGGAGCTCGAGGGCGACCCCCAGGAGCGGCTGCGCCTCCGACGGAGTCAGGTCGCCGAGGGACGCCTCCCTGAGCAGGCCCTCGACCTGCGCGAGGTTCCGGACCGGAACCACGTCGAGGTCGAGGAGTCGCTCGATCTGCACCACGAACGGCGAGTCCTGCGGGGAGCTCGCCGGAAGGGGGAGCGCGAGAACGGCCAGCGCGCCGAGCACGGTGCACGTGCCCGCACGGTGCTCCCGGAGCGGAGCGGGGAATCTTCCGACCTCGCGCATCACAGCGGGGGACCAGTCTACTCGGAGAGTCCACGACCCCCCCGGTGGTCCGGGGGCGGGGCCCTCGGGAGCGGGAGGAGAGCCTCTGCGAACGTCGCATTCGAGAGACGGCCTCGTGGGGAAGCACTCGTCGTTCCCTAGAATCGGGAGGCCGCATGAAGAAGCTCGCGATCCTGGGACTGCTGGCGACCGCGCTCGTCGTGGCGCTGGTGTTCGGCCGGGAGCCGGAAGGGCCGCTCGTGGTGTCGGGGTTCGTCGAGGCCGACGAGATCCGCGTCGGTTCGCGGGTCGGGGGACGCGTGTCCCGGGTGCACGTCGAGGAGGGAGAGCGCGTTGTCGCGGGCGCGCTCCTGGTCGAGCTGGAGCCCTTCGAGCTCGAGGAGCGCCTGGCCGAGGCGGAGGGACGGGTCGCCGAGGCGCGGGCCGAGAACGAGAGGCTCGCCGCCGGCTTCCGTCCGGAGGAGATCGGCGAGGTCCGTGCGCGCGTCACGCAGCTCGAGGCCCGGCTGCGCCGATTGCAGAAGGGCCCCCGTGACCAGGAGGTCGAGGCCGGTCGCGCCCGGCTGCGGCTGGCCGAGGCGGAGGTCGAGCTCTCCCGGCTGGAGTTCAAACGGGCGCAGTCGCTGCGGGCGGAGAAGATCGCGAGCGAGGAGCAGCTCGACCGTGCGGAGCGCCAGCTGCGCGTCGACGAGGCCTCGTACGAGGTCCGCCAGCAGGAGCTCTTGCTGCTCGAGGAAGGCTCTCGTGCAGAAGACGTGGCACACGCACGTGCGGAGCTCGACGAAGGACGGCAGCGTCTCGCGCTCGTCACGAGCGGCTACCGGACCGAGGAGGTCGCCGCATCGGAGGCGGCCCTGCACGTGGCCGAGTCGGCGCTGGCCTCCGTTCGCCGCCGACTCGAGGAGCTCTCCGTCCACGCGCCGATCGACGGACTGATCGACGCCGTCGAGCTGCGACCCGGAGACCTCGTCGCGCCGGACGCTCCGGTTCTCGCGATGGTGGACATCGCGCGACTCTGGGTCCGCGCCTACGTCCCGGAGGGCCGACTGGGCGAGCTCTCGGTGGGGGATTTCGTCGAGGTGAGTGTCGACTCCTTTCCCGGGGAGCGCTTCGAGGCCCGCATCGGCTTCGTCGCGCGTCAGGGCGAGTTCACGCCGCGCAACGTCCAGACGCCCGAAGAGCGGTCCAAGCAGGTGTTCCGCATCAAGGTCTACCTCGAGGAGGGACTGGACCGCCTGTGGCCCGGGATGAACGCGGACGTGTGGCTGGAAGCGAAGAGCCGGTGACCGGCCCCGTCGTTCGCGCGCGGGACCTCGTCCGTCGCTTCGGGGACAGGACGGTGGTGGACCGGGTCTCGTTCGACGTCCCGCGCGGCGCGATCTTCGGACTGCTCGGTCCCAACGGGAGCGGCAAGTCCACGATCATCCGCATGCTCACGGGAGTGCTCTCGCCGAGCTCCGGGCGCGCGACCGTGCTCGGTCGCGATGCCGCCCGGGAGTCGGAGCAGGTCAAGCGCAAGATCGGCTACATGTCGCAGCGCTTCAGCCTCTACTCCGACCTGTCGGTGCGTGAGAACCTCGAGTTCTACGCGCGTGTGTACGGGCTGCGCGGGGAGCGCCTCGAGGAGCGCGTCCTCGCGGTGATCGAGCTGGTGTCGATCGGGCCCTTCGTGGAGCAGCTCGCCGGCACGTTGTCGGGGGGCTGGAAGCAGCGCCTCGCCCTCGCCGCAGCGCTCGTACACGAGCCGGAACTGCTCTTCCTGGACGAGCCGACTGCGGGCATCGACCCCGTCGCGCGCCGCGAGCTGTGGGACCTCCTGTTCGAGCTGGCGGGCCGAGGCGTCACGCTGTTCGTCACGACTCATTACATGGACGAGGCCGAGCGCTGCACGGACATCGCGTACCTGTTCGACTCGGAGCTGCTCGTGCTCGGACGGCCGGAAGAGCTCAAGGCGCTCCCGCGGGTGACGCCGGCGGGGACGAGCCGCTACGAGGTGACCGTGTCGGACCCGGCCGCCCGGCTCGCGGCGCTGCGGCGGGAGCCGGGGATCCTGGACGCGACGCTGTTCGGCGAGACCGTCCACGTGCTGGTCTCGGACGAGGTCGGCCCGGCGGAGCTCGCGAGTCTCCTCGGCGACGCCGAGGTTCGCTCCGTCACGCCGAACCTCGAAGACGTCTTCGTGACCCTGGCGCGCGCTGGCTCGCTGGGGGAGGTCGAGCCGGTGCGGCTGCAAGAGCTCGCGGTCGATGCTCCCGCGGAGCCTCTCGCGCCGGAACCGATAGCGACCTCTCCGACCTTCGGGTTCGGAGCCGTGTTCCAGAAGGAGCTGGCTCACGTACGCCGTGAACCGGCGACGCTCGTCTTCCTGTTCGTCATCCCCGTCATCCAGACGATCATCTTCGGCTACGCGATCGAGACCGAGATCGAGGACATAAGGACCGTCGTTCACGACCTGGATGGTCGTTCGGCAGCCCGCGAGCTGGTCGCTGCGTTCGAGAACACGGGCACCTTCGAGGTGGTCGAGCGCGCGACGAGCGCCGAGGACTTTCGCCGCGCGATGACCTCGGGACGCGCGGCGGTCGGGGTGCGCATCCCACCGGACTACTCGGACCTCCTGGTGCGCGGCGAGCAGGTTCAGGTGCAGGTGCTCGTCGACGGCAGCGACTCGCAGGTCGCGACGACGGCCCTCAACGCCGCGCAGCTCCTCGGAATCGACCTCTCGCGCAGGATCGGCTTCTCGTTCCTCGAGACGCAGTCGCGCGTACCGAGCCGGGACGAGCACGGCGAGGCGGCCATGCCCGTCGAGGTCCGCTCGCGCCTGCTCTACAACCCCGACCTCGAGAGCTCGCACTTCTTCGTGCCCGGGCTGGTGGGGATCATCCTGCAGCTCGTGACTCTCTTCCTGACGTCCTTCGCGGTCGTTCGGGAGCGCGAGCTGGGGAGCCTGGAGCAGCTCTTCGTCACACCGATCGGGCGCGCGGGCCTGATTCTGGGGAAGCTCGCGCCCTATGCACTGATCGGCATCCTGGAGACGGTCATCGTGCTGAACGTGATGGTCTGGCTCTTCGGCGTGCCGATCCACGGGAGCTTGTGGCTCCTGCTCGCGCTGTCGGCGCTCTTCGTGGTGACGTCGCTGGGGATGGGGCTCCTGGTCTCCACCATCTCGAAGACGCAGCTCCAGGCCATGCAGTTCGCGTTCCTCGTGATGCTGCCGTCGGTCTTGCTCTCGGGCTTCATGTTCCCGCGCGCCGAGATGCCGCTCCCGATCTTCCTGGCGAGCTTCCTCTTGCCGGTGACCTACTTCATCGAGATCCTGCGCGGCGTGGTCCTGCGCGGGGCGGACGCGCGCGACCTGATCCCGAGCATCGTGGGGCTCTCGACCTGCTGCGTGGCGATCCTCGGCGTGAGCATCGCGAGGTTCCGCAAGCAGGTCGGCTAGCGGCGTCCGATGACCCGCCGGGCCTCGTCGACACCGCCGCGCGCGATCTCCTCGATCACGCAGTAGCGAAGTCGTTCAGCGCAGCGAGGCTTCTCCGCGCGCTTGCGACACGCGGCGATCGGCTTCGTCGAACAGGCGTACGTCCCAGCGGATCTCGCTCGGGAGCCCGGCCAGCTCGTCGGCGCTCGGCGCCCATTCGTTGCCCTGGACGTGGGGCGATTCGAGCAACGGTCGCGCAATGGCGCTGGCTTCGGCGGACCACACGCGCACCACGAAGTCGTGTCCGGGCGCGGCGTCGCCGCTCCAGCGGAAGATCGTGAAGTCGGAGACCTCGCCGATCGGCAGGTCACAGGAGAGCTCGTCCGACGGCCCGAGAATGACCGGGCCATTGTCGTCGAGGGTCGACGAGCCCCCGTCCCCGAGGGGGTCGACGAGGAAGAAGACGAGGATGGCGGCGGCGGCGAGCGCGACTCCCGCGATGGGGAGGAGCAAGGGCCTCGGTCCTGGCCCGCGCGAGAGCTGGTGAACCAGAGGTGCGACGCGCGCCTCACCCGGCGCCCGGGACATCGCACGCGCCTCTGCGAAGACGCGGCGCTCCTGGGCCCCGGCGTCCTCGAGGAGCTCCGTCGCCGCACGCAGGGAGTCGAGCTCCTCCCTGCAGTGCGCGCAGGACTCGAGGAGCGCGCGGACCTCGGGCTCGTCCTCGCCACGCTCGCCCATGGCGACCTGCGCCAGGAGCTCCTCGTCGTGCTGCTCGTGCTCGGTGGTCATGACCGTCCCCCGTTGCGCGGCCTGAGGATCCCGGACAAGCGCCGGAGGCCGCGATAGTAGCGCGTCTTCGCCGTGTTGGACGAGAGCCCGAGCTCGTGGCCGATCTCGGTGAACGAGAGGTTGTCGAAGTGTTTCATGCGAACGATCTCCCGCTCTTCGTCGGTGAGCATCTCGAGGGCGTCGTACAGCCGCTCGTGGCGTTCCGAGCGATCGTGCTCCCCGCGGAGGTCGACGCTGTCGTTCTCGAGCAGGTCCTCGGAGACTCTTCGCTCGCGCCCGCCGGACCCCCGGCGGCGCACGGCGTTCATGAGCTCGTAGCAGCAGATGCGGTAGATCCAGACCTCGAGCGAGGTCCGACCGTGGAACTCGGGGAGCTTGCGCCAGACGACGACGAGCGCGTCCTGCACGACGTCCTCGAGGTCGAGGTCGGCTAGCGGGCGACCGAGCTGCTTGTTGCGCGCCGCGATGAAGCGCGGCACGCAACCCAGTCGGTGCACGAGCTCGACGACGGCGTCGGCCCGTTTCTCGAGTACGGCTTCCACGAGGTCGAGGTCGGTTCGGTTCCCTGCTGAACGAGACATGGCTAGACGTTCGACGTGGGGGGTCCGGTTCTCGGTTTCGGGGAAGCTCCGGCGAGGGGCTGCGGTGGGGAGACTACCCAGAGGACCGGTCGGAAGAAACGCGGGGAAAGGGAGAACCGGCTGCGCAACCACAGACGTCTCGGGGCGTTGCAGTTGCCACTCGATCACCAGACTGCCGCCCTTGTGAGGGGGTCGGCTCGCAGAAGGGCCGCTCGCGTGGAATCGGCGAGCGGCCCTTCCCTTGCCTCGCCCCCGTCCCGGCGGAGGGCGTCTATGATGGGGGCTGGACGACGCGCGAATCTCGACGGGCTTCGCCGCGGCGCCGCACTCTTCTTCGGATCCGCCGTTGTGTTCCCCACTCGGAGGTGTGCCTTGAGAATCCGTGCTCTCGCCATCCCGGCCGCAAGCGTGCTCCTGCTCCTGGCTCCCGCCGCGGCGGCACAGAGCGTCCTGGTCGTGGACGACGATGGTGGCGTGCCGTACACGACCATCCAGGACGCCATCGACGCAGCCGTCTTCGGGGACATCGTGCTCGTCCACCCGGGGACCTACGATCCGTTCACGATCAGCGCGAAGACCGCGGTGATCCACAGCGCGACCGCTACACGGCCCTTCGTGCTGGGACCCGTCGTGATCGAGGACCTCGCGGCCTCGGACCACGTGAGCATCAAGGGATTGGAGATCAACGAGGCTCCGTCCGTCTTCTTCGGGATCACGGACCCCGTGCTCTTGATCGAGAACTGTGCCGGCCCCGTGTGGATCGAGAAGGTCGCGACAAACCCGGCTCCCACGAGCATCAGCTTGGGGCGGGCCGCGACGGGTACGCGCGTTCTGAATTGCGGGTCGGTCGCCTTCGCCGACTGCGATCTGGAGGCCTTCTCGGCCGAGGGCTTCGGGTACACCTTCAACGCGGGTTTGCACAGCGGGAGCTCGACGGTCGCGGTCTACGACTCACGCCTGCGCGGCGCCGACGGCAACACGTTCGACACCGTCTACGACGGGGGGCCCGGACTCCGGGTCGACGGCGGCGACGTCTTCGTCTCGGGTTGCGACGTGAGCGGGGGGCCGGGTGTCGATGGGTTCGACGACTTCCCGAGCTGCACCGGTTTCAGCGGCAGCAACGGGGGACCCGGATGTCGTCTGCTCGGTGACGATCCCCAGGTGGAGATCGTCGACAGCGTTTTCGCCGGGGCGCCGGGAGGGTTGCCCCACCCGACGACCAGTTGCAGCGGTGGTCAGCCCGGTCTCCCGGGGGCGCCGACCGTGGTGGATGCGGGTCAGATCACGAATACGGCCGGCACGGCGAAATCGATGACCACCGCGTCGCCCGTGCGCGAGGGGGACACGATCACGGAGACCGTCACCGCGGACCCGGGAGACTTCGCCGTCCTCGTCTTCACGCTCGCCCACATCCCGGCGACGCCGATCCCGGATACCGTCGGTCCCGCCCTGGTGGGATTCCCCGCCTGGTTCCAGCGGCTCGGCATCGTCGACCCGTCGGGCGAGATCGTCTTCACGCTCCCGAACGTGGGGATCCTCCCGCCGCAGTTCGAGTACGCGATCCTCTACAAGCAGCTCGTCACGATCGATCCCACGTTCGAGCGCGTGATCGGGTCGCCGTCACTCCTGATGTTCCTGGGCACCGGGTTCTAGCGGCCCCGGCACGGCGCGTTCCGCGGGCGAGCGCGACCGGGTCGGCTAGAATGCCGCCGACGATCCTGCGCAGGGGCCGCCGCGCCCGTGCGCGACGCACCCTGATCGGAGCCCCCTCATGATCGCGCTGCTCGCACTCCTCTCGGTGTTGAGTGCCGGCCTGTCCGGCGCATCACCCTCCGCGGCCCAGGACATGGGCCCGTCGGTCTTGCGCTTCGGCTGGCCCGAGCGTGGGAAGGTCTCCGTCCAGGTGCACGCGCTCAAGAACGACGTGCGCTCGGACTCGAGCTACCGCCTCTCGTGGGAGCCGAGCGTGGAAGAGCTCGTCTTCCGGATCGACGACTTCCAGGTGCTCGCTCTGAACGGTCAGGACGTCACCGGACCCGAGATGCAGACGGCGCTCGCCCCCGTGATCGCCCTGCAGAGGCTGGTCCCTCCCTGGAGGGTCTCGCGGAGAGGCGCGTTCCTCGGGGCGGTGGAATTCGACTACGAGGCGTTCGTGGACATGATCGGCGCCTCCTTCGGTGCGGACAGCCCCGCGGCGCTGCGGCAGACGCTCGAGGCCATGAAGACGCCCGAGATGAAGGCGCAGGTGATGCAGTCGATGGGGGAGGACTGGAGCCTGTGGGCCGGCATGTGGGTGGACCGGGAGCTGGCGCCCATGGGGTCGGTCCTGGATGGGGAGGGCCTCGTTTCCTTCATGGGGGCCGATGTCCCGGCGACCTACGAGTACGGGCTCCGGTCGATGGTTCTCCAGGATGGAGTGCAGTCGATCGAGGTCGGCTACGAGGAGCGGATCGAGTCGGGGGACATTGAGAAAGGGCTCACCGCCTGGCTCGACGCGCTCGGTGCCGAGCCGCCGCCGGCGGGCACCGTCGTATCGGCGGAGCGCATTCTGCGTGTGACCGCATTGCTCGAACGGATGACGCTCCGCCCGCGGACCGTCTCGATGGTGAAGGAGATCGCGGTCACGGCCCAGGGCGAGACCGCGGAACGCCGGGAGGAGAAGCACTTCACGTTCGAGTGGGCCGACCTCCCCCCGGTCGAGACCGGAAAGGGCATCACCGTGAACCTCGGTTCTCCGGACGAGGTTCCGGAGGACGAGCGCATTCGGGACGGGATGACCCTCGAGTTCGCATGGCCCGAGCGCGGCGAGGTCTGGATCGAGGAGTCCGTGGAGAGAGGGGACTCCTGGGTCGACCTCGGCTACGTGCTCGACTGGCGGCCGACGCCGGACGAGAAGCACCTGGCCTTCAGGATCGAGGACTTCGAGGTCCTCTACATCGACGAGTACGAGCCCGACGACCCGGAGTTCCTCGAGCTCGCCGGTGAGATCGAGGCCGCCCGCGGTTCGCTGCCGCCGTGGCGAACGGATCGGAACGGCCGGTTCGCCGGGTTCGCGGCCTGGGACGCCGGCTCGAAGGAAGAGGAGCACAGGCGTCACGCGATCCGGAACGACTGGCGCGCCTGGGCCGAGATGTGGTCCGGGCTGGAGCTCCCCCCGATCCTCGAGATCGTCGAGGGTGAGTCAGGGACCGACCTCCTCGGCTTCGACGACGCGACCCCGTTCGAGGTGGAGTGGTTCGATCCCTTCATGGACCGCGGGCGGGAGTGCATCGACGTGCTTCACAGCCAGCTCATCCGGAAGACCGATTCGAAGGTCGCGATCGCGGCCGCCCTCGGCGCGCTCATGGGAGATCACCCGGTCTCGGCCGGCGACGTACGCTCGATGCGTCGACTGCGCACGGTCGACGTGACCCTCGAGCCGGACACGCTGCGGCCGCACGAGCTCCTGGTGACGACCGACCTGCTGCTCCAGGTCGGAGACGGCGAGCAGGCGATCCTGGAGAATCGCTACTTCGTGTTCGACTGGGACGACCTCGAGCCGTGGGAGGACGGGCTCGACGACCTCGGCTACCTCGACGAGCTGGGTTACCTGGACGAGGACGAAGAGGAGTACTGAAAACCGATCGACGGGAACCGGCGCCGCGCGTCCAGGTCTGCATCAACCGAACGGCGGTCCAGCCGCCAGGAGAACCCTCATGCAGACGACCTTCGCCACACGCCTGGCGCGCCTCGAGCGCTCCCGACGCCGGAGCCGGCTCCTCGCCACCACGCTCGCCTGCGGAGCCGGTGCCTTCCTCCTGCTCGGCATGGGCCGCACCGGGCCGGACGTCGTCCGGACGACGGAGCTCCTGCTCGTCGACGGGACGGGGGCTCTGCGGGGGGCGTGGCGCTCGACCGAGACGGGCTCCGAGCTCGTCCTCCTCGATGCACGCGGTGAAGAGCGCATGACGCTCGTCGTCGCCGACGACGACCAGGGGCTCTACATGAACGATGCCCGGGGGACCGAGCGGGTCGCGCTCGTGGGGAACCCCGCCGACATCGGGCTCTTCCTGCAAGACGCGGGCGGGCACGACCGCGCGGTGCTGGCGGCCAGTCCCGCGGATCTCGGCCTGTACCTGCGCGGGGAGGAATCGAAGCGGGCGTCGCTCGTCGTCGAGCCCGAATCGCAGGGGCTCTACGTGAGCGACGCCTCGGGAGAAGAGCGCTCCTTCACGTCCGGCGATTGACCTACTTCGAGACGAGCACGGTGTCCCCGCCGGCCAGCCCGATCCCGATGACGGAGTTCGAGCCCGAAGAGGTGGTGAGGACCTGGTCCCGTTCCGGGTCCAGGGCCAGACCGAATGCGTCGGCGAGGCTCAGACCCCGGCCGTTCAGCTGGCCTGCGACGATCGTTCGGAAGCCGTCCTCCAGGTCCACGGCGACCACCTGCTCGCCCCTGACGTCGTTGACCAGGAGGCGACCCCCCTCGGGGTCGAGGGCGAGGAAGAAGGCGCTCGACATGGGATCGCCGTTGAACGCGGGAGCGCTGCCGTCGGTGAGCTTCGTCCGAACGCCCGAGGTCAGGTCGACGGCTGTGATGTAGTCGCTGCCCGAGACGAGCGCACGTCCGTTCGCGGCGTCGATGACGAGGTCGTAGACGGTGAAGTCGTTGTCACCCTTACCGTCGCCGACGACGGATAGCGGGGTCTGCTGGCCCGTCGTCCGGCTCACCTCGTAGATCCCGCCTCCCGTGTAGTCCGTCACCAGGAGCTCGTCCTCGGACAGGATCTCGATGCCCCAGGGCCGCGACATGGGCGTCGCTGCGCTGACGGCGCTCAGAAGAGTCCGGTTCCCGGTCGAGAGATCGATCTCGAGGATTCCGGCCCTGCACGTGAGATAGACGCGACCGTTCTCCTCGTCGACGGCCGGCCGGATCGGGTTGTCGATCTCCGTGCCGGACCCGACGCCGGCGCCGGAGACGGTCTCCCGGGAGCCGGTTCGCCGGTCCACGCGGAGGAGGGAGTCGTTCCCCAGGTCCACGACGTAGAGCGCTTCGTCGGTGTTCGTGAGTCCGAAGGGCTCGAGGAGCGGAGGGCCTGCACCGAGACCGGTCTCGAACAGAGTCGTGGCCTCGTCCCCGGCGGCCGGATCGATCGAGAGCGCGGTGTCGAGGACCGAGTCCACGACGATCAGACGGCCGTCGACGGGATCGAAGGCGATGTCCTCCAGCTCGGGATGGCGACCGGTCTCTACCGCGACCTCGCGATCTCCGCTCGTGCGATCGACGCGCAGGATTCCCTTGAAGCTCGGCACGACGAACGCCTCGACGAGGAACAGATCGCCGCTCTTCGGGTCGAGCGTCATCCGGGCCTCGCGCGGCAGGCTCGGTCCCGCACCTCTGTTCGGGCCGGAGAGCTCGACCCGGACCCCGCTGACGGGATCGACCTCGACGATGCTCGTCTTGTCCACGACCAGGATCGCACCGTCGGCGGGATCGACGACGAGGTCCCTGATGAAGTCGATCGGGTCGCCCTGCGTCGCGTCGTTCTTGTCCGAGAGGAGCACCGCCGCACCCGTGGCGAAGGGGATCTCGTAGAGGCCTGCGTTGCCGGCCATGTAGAGCGTGGTCTCGTCGACATCGACGGCGATGGAGGTTCCGCCCGTGAAGAGCCCGGTCTGCTGGCTGGTCCTGTCCCCGGTCTGGAGGTCCACCCGCAGGATCCGGTTGGACTCGAGCACGTACAGCGTGTCCCCGTTCGGCGCGATCGTCATCGCGGTCACGTCTTCCAGGCGCGCTCCCGACCCGATCGAGAGGCTCGACACGACCTGGGGATCGCCTCCAGCCAACGGGACCGCGACGATCAGGTCGTCGTCGTCGTCGTACACGTAGGCCAAACGGGCGACCGGGTCGACGGCCAGGGACGTGGCGGCCTCGATCACCTGGGGGCGCCGGACGATCACGACAAGAGAGGCGTCGATGACCTCGCCATCGGAAGTCTCCGCCTCCACCTGAGGCCGGTTCGCCCCGACTCCGAGCTGGACCTCGGCGGTCCAGGTCTCGTAGCCGTCGGACGACTGGGCGTCCACTCCGTCCACGCGCACCATGGTGATGCCGGCCCCCGGGGCGGTCCGTCCGGCGATCGTGATGGTGTCGCTGTCGGTGACCGATCCGGAGGAAGGGTAGGTCACGCTGGCAGCGGGCAGGAAGTCGCCACCGCCACCGCCACCGCCACCGCCGCCGCAGCTCACGAGGTGGGGAAGGAAGGCCAGGGAAGCCAGAAGGAGGTTATGTCTCATGGTCGCGCTCCGCGTTGGGGCCCCGGGGGGCCATCACCCCTGCCAACGCGGGCGGGGAGTGGAGACCGACAGGTTTCCCGGACGGGGCATGCGCAGGTCGGACGCCGGCGGCCTAATGCGCCCGTGTCGGCCCTGCGCAAGACGGTCGTTCTGACGGGGCTGACCCTCGTGGCCTTCGCGGCCAACTCGATCCTGTGTCGCCTGGCCCTGGCCGGGGAGACGATCGATCCGGCGAGCTTCACCGCGCTGCGCCTCACGAGTGGGGCGGTGGCGCTGATGCCCTGGGCTTTCTCGCGGAGGAACCCGGCGGCCCGGTGGCGACCGGCGACGGCCTTCGCGCTCTTCGCCTATGCGATCGGGTTCTCGCTCGCCTACGTGACCCTCGACGCCGGAACGGGCGCGCTGCTTTTGTTCGGATCCGTCCAGCTCACGATGCTGGCGACGGGGTGGGTGCGCGGCGAGCGTCCGGGAGCGCTGCAGCTCGCCGGAGTCGTCGCAGCTCTGGGCGGGGTCCTGTGGCTCGTCTCGCCCGGGGTGACGGCGCCCGACGCGACCGGCGCGTTGCTCATGGCGGGGGCCGGGGTCGCGTGGGGCGCGTACACGCTCATGGGGCGAGGTTCTCCGGATCCCGCGGGCTCCACCGCCCGGAACTTCGCGCTGGCGGCGCCACTGGGTCTCTTCGCGCTGCTCCCGTTCGGCGGCGAGCTCGTCCTCAGCCGGCAGGGGGCGCTGCTCGCCGTCCTGTCGGGCGCGGTGACCTCCGGCCTCGGCTACGTCTTGTGGTACGCGGCACTGCGCGGTCACACGCGGACGAGCGCCGCGGCCGTGCAGCTGGCCGTGCCCTTGATCGCTGCGCTGGGGGGCGTGGCCTTCCTCGGCGAGGAGATGACGGGACGGCTCCTGGGATCGGCGTTCTTGACGCTCGGCGGCGTGGGCCTGGCGATCCGGCCGAGCACTCGCTGATCCCGTGCTCCGCGCCGCTCAGAAGTTCTCGTAGCGGAAGATGCGGGCACCCGACGGCATGACCGGCAGGGTCACCGAGGCGCGCGGCGAATGTCGACCTGGTCGGTCGCCAGCAGGCCGGCGACGCGGTCGGCCAGCGCATCACTGTAGCGGCGGCGAGCGTCGGCGCTGTTGAGGTGTGTCCAGTCGAAGAAGTCGGCTTCCTCGAGCCGCGCTTCCGAGGAAAGGGTCCAGTGTTCGAGGCCGTGCTCCCGTGCGAACTCACGTACCAGGTCGAGGTAGGGGGCATGGACCTCGCCGTAGATCTCCTGCCGAGCGCGCGGGGACATCGGTGCCTCGACGAGGACCACCGATACTCTTCCGCGGCTTTCGAGATCTTCCGCGATGCGGACCAGATGCGCGAGGGTCCTTGGCGCCTGCCACCGGAGGTTCGGGATCTCGTGCTTGCGCACGGCGGTCTGGTGGCGTTGCCAGCGCTCTTCCGAAATGGTCCCGCCACCCTGCTCGTCCTCGCGGGGGAGGAATTCCTCTGGACGGCCGCTCCAGACGTTGCGTGCGAGCGCCGCCAACCGTGGCAGGAAGTACTCACGGTTGTCCAGGAAGTGATTGACCGAGCGCGGGAGCGGGGCCCCGATCTTCTCCGACTCCCGCTCGAGGATCCCGCTGCGGAACCCGAGCCTGTACTCGTAGCCGCCGTCGTCCTCCCTGCGCGCGAGACCGCGGCCGAAGCGCTGGGGGCTGATTCCGAGCACGACGACTCCATCGAAGCGATCGGGGAGCTCCTCCAGGATGGAGTAGCTCTCGAGCATGGACTGGTCATCCGTGAAGAGCCCGCTGACGCGCGCCGGCCGGCCGAGCGCGGACGCCAGGCGCTCCTCGATGTAGGCCGGTCGCGACAAGCCGTAGCGCAGGCCCGACGTGCCGAGGATGAAGACGGCGGGGGTCTCGGCCGGGGGAGCCACGGCGAGCTCGTGAACGCGTCCGGTGACGAAGACGTACGAGTCCTTCGGCTCGTCGGCGAAGTAGGGGTGCCACGTCGCCATTCGCTCCGGCGTGACGAGCAGGAAGAGCGCGCCCCAGGATGCGGTCGTGACCGCGGTCATCGTGACGAGGACGGGGAACGACGGTCTCGTCAGGCCGCTCCATAGCTGGCCCCAGAACGAGAGGGGGGCGGCACCGCCGAGATCGGGTCTGGGTTCCACGCTGATTCCGTGCCTCCCGGCACCGGGACGTAGAGTACTCGCGACGGGATCGCCCGCCTCGAGCTCCGTCCGACTAGACCGCGGGGGTGCTCAAGGCCTCGTCGATCTTCGCCAGGAGCACGTCGATCCGGGTCGGCTTCTGGACGACCCCGGCCAGGCCGGCACCGTGGAAACGGCTGATGATCTCGTGCTCCGTGAAGCCGCTGCTCAGGATCACGCGCACGTCGGGGTGGATCTTCTGCAACGCGGTGAAGACCTCGAGGCCGTCCAGCTTCGGCATGCTGAGATCCAGGATCACACAGTCGATGGAGTCGGCGTTGGTCCGGAAGATGTCGATCGCCTCGCTTCCGTCGGCGGCCCGCAGGACCGCGTAGCCGTTGCTATCGAGGATGCCAGAGAGGACGTCGAGCACCTTGGGCTCGTCGTCGACGACCAGGATGCACGCATCGGAGGGAACGGTGCCGGCGTCCTCTCTCGTGATGCGGTCCTCGACGGGCAAGGAAACCCTCGGGAGCAAGACGGAGAACCTCGTACCGGCCCCCACTTCGCTCCAGAGCGAGATCGCACCTCCATGGCCTCGCACGATTCCCTGGACGGCAGCGAGGCCGAGCCCGCGTCCCGTCGACTTGGTCGTGAAGAACGGATCGAAGATCCTCTCCTGCGTGCGCCTGCTCATCCCTGGGCCCGTGTCGCGAACCCAGAGCTCCACGTACTCGCCCGCCTCGAGCGACGGGTCGGGGTAGAGGAGCTCGAGCTCTTCGCTCGTGTAGGACCGCGCCGCCGTGCCGATAGCGATGAGACCCTCGTGATCGCCGATGGCCTCCGAGGCGTTGGTGATCAGGTTCATGATCACCTGGCGCAGCTGACTGAGGTCCGCCACGACGCCCAGCGGTTCGTCGCAGAGCTCGAAGGCGAACGAGGCCTTCTTGGACAGAGCCACTCGCAAGAGCCCCCCGATCTCCTCGATCAGCGCGTTGCAATCCAACCTCTCGGTCGACAACGGGCCCCGGCCCGCGTAGGCCAGCATCTGATTGCAGAGGTCGGTGGCGTTCACGCTCGCGGTGACGATCTCCCTCAGGTGGGGGACGACGTCGGACTCTCCGTCGAGCTTCCTGAGGGCCAGCTCGGCGTTGCCGACGACGATCGCCAGGAAGTTGTTGAAGTCGTGTGCGATGCCGCCTGCAAGAACACCAAGGGCCTCCATCTTCGCCGACTGAAGTAGCTGCTCTTCGAGACGCTCCCGCTCGATG
Source organism: Planctomycetota bacterium (assembly GCA_029259655.1). GTDB lineage: Bacteria > Planctomycetota > UBA1135 > UBA1135 > OFTM220. The sequence goes on along the minus strand of JAJDET010000255.1, from coordinate 2,882 downwards.
GCAAGGGCGACCATGCGGGTGGCTATGTCGAGCGCGTCCATCTGGTGGCGAGCAGGCGCGCGCGGCTCCGTGTAGTAGAGAGCCATGGCCCCCAGGACCTCGCCGTCCGTAGAGGTGATGGGGTGCGACCAGCACGCCAAGACCCCGGCTAGCTCGGCGGCGTGGCGCAAGCCTTCCCACAGCGGATCCTCGGCGATGTTCTCGACGACGATGGGTACGTTCCAGAACGCCGCGGTGCCGCAGGAACCGACGGCCGGGCCGATGTGCAGCCCTTCGACTGCTGCGTTGTACTCGTCGGGCAGGCTCGGTCCCGCTCCGACCGAGATGCACTCCTGGCCCGGTTCGACGAGCAGGATCGAACACAGCATGCCGGGGTTCGTGTCCTCCACGATCAGGGCCATGGCGTCGAGCGTCTCTGCCAGGCTGTTTCGTCGTGCAGGTGCGGGGACGGGGCGATCCTCGACCGCAGGCGGATCGCAGTGCCGGAGGCCCAGAAGAGATGTGCCTCCGGCGTGCGGCTTGACGTGCCACTCGAAAGGAACCCAATCGCCCGTCGGTGTCTCGTGCCGAGCGAGCACCGTCCCCGCTCCGGCCTTCATCCCGCGCTCCAGCGTTCCGCGGTCTTCAGGGTGGATCCACTCGAGGAGGGGGCGGCCCTGGAGCTCTTTCAGAGTCAGGCCCAGCTCGTCGGTGAACTGTCGATTGACCCGCACGACCTGACCGGTACCCGGCGACCGCAGGATCATGGGGCGGCAGGACGGATGGCTCATGCCGGGCATTCTGGCCTCGCCAGGCTCGGGCACGAAAGACGGACCGGGGTCTTCCTTCCCGTTTGCTGGAACAGGGGCGATCAGCGGTCGGCTGGAGCGGAATAGGTGCGCGTCTCTGGGTCGAACGCGAGCACGGCTTGGACCGCCTCCCACCAGTCCCGAATGGGCGCGAGCTGGGGGTCGTTCTCACCGGGTGGCAGGGAGGAGTCGAAGCTGAGCTCCAGCTCGGTGTGGATCCGCAGGTGCTCGTATGCATCGCGGCGCGCCTGCTCGAGCTCGCTTCGGTCCATGACCTCCAGGAGGATGCCGATTCCGCCCGCAGCCCCCAGCTCCAGCGCGGACTCGGCCATCTCGACCTGGAGGAACTCGTCCTCCTCGCGTGCTGCGGCGTGGAGCAGGTCGACCGCGCTCACGGCGTTTCCCAGCGCGCGATAGCACAGGACCGCCTCCTCACGCACGAGGTCGTCCTCGTCCCGGAGGAGCGGGGCCACGGTCGGTAGCAGAGAAGCATCTCCGCGCCGCGCGAAGAGCTCTAGTGTTGCCCTGCGGACTTCGGTGACGTCATCGAAGAGCTCGTCCGCTCGTCGGCGTACCAGGTACCACGCCATCGGTTCCGTCTGTGCGCGACGAATGGCCATCAGGCGCTCGTTCACGAGCGGGCTCGAGAGCTGGTGCTCGAGGTCGCTGTGCTCGTCCTTGTGGAAGAAGAGCGAGCCCCCGAACAGGAGCAGGAGGGCGATTGCAGCCGTCCCGACGCGCCCGACCCCGCCGGCGAAGTCGTCGGCCAGGCGGATCACGTGCACAGCGCCCGCCAGCGCCAGGATCGCGCCGAAGCAAACGACGATCGTGGGACCTGACGGCAAGTCGCGCTCGTAGGAGATCACGACCCCGACCAGGCTGACGACGGTCCCGATCGTCCAGCCCAGAGCGAGTCGGCCTCGCACGGAGTCGGCGAAGAGCGCAGCGATGACCGACGGGATTACCAGGTAGGAGAAGACCAGGAGGACCCCGCCGATCGTGACGGAGCTCGTGACGACGAACCCGAAGGACACGTAGAACATGAAGTCCCACAGGCCGATGCGGATACCCTCCGCGTGAGCGGCCTCGGGGTTCATCGAGATCGACAGGAATCGGCGTCGGAAAGCGAAGTGGAACACGCCGATGACGGCGTAGAGCGCGGCCGTCTCGAGGACCACGTCCCCCCGCACCCACAGGATGCTCCCCGCCAGGAGGTCTCCGACCTCCTCCGCTCCGTGCGGCAGGTGCGCCGTCGCCAGGATCGTGGCGGCCAGCGTCACGGCGTAGGCGATCCCGATGATGGCTTCGTGCGGCACGCGCTCGCGGCGGGATCGAGTCAACGCGAAGAGCGCGGCGCCCGCGAAGGTGAAGGCCAGGGAGAAGGCCTTGATGGCCCAGGGCTCCCCCTCGTAGCTCCAGCCCAGGAGGACGCCCCACACGGCGCCGAAGGCGGCCACCTGGGCCAGGGCCAGGTCGACGAAGATCACCTTGCGCTCGAGGACGTGGAGCCCGAGGTAGACGTGGATTCCCGTCAGCACGACACAGGCCAGGAACGGCCAGGCCATCGTCTGCAGGAAGCTCTCCATGGCCTTCGGCGGGACTACCGCTCGTCCGCCTCCGATTCCAGGAGGCGGTCGAGGATGAGGTCGATCAGATCGAAGTAACTCTCGGCCTCGGACCCCGGACCGACGTCGACCGAAACCCGGACGACCCGCGTGTCGGTCTCCTCGGCCAGGTAGTCCGCGGCCGTAGGATCGTAGTAGACGGCCTCGAGCAGGGTCTTCACTCCCCGGCCCCGGATCACGGCGAGGACCTGTTCACGATGGCGAGCCGAAGGCGGGATGCCGGGCTTCTCCTCGATCTCGATCGGGACCGACATGCCGAACCGGTTCATGAAGTAGGCCCACGTCTTGTGATAGGTGATCACCACACGCCCCCGAAGGGGGGCGGCTCTCGCGAGCCATCCACCGAGGCTGTCCGCGAGGTCGCGACGCTCGAGGTACTCGATGAGGCGTCCTTGACGCGCCAGGCGGGTCAGTTTGGACGAGCCCACCAGCCCGAGCAGCTCCTCACCGAAGAGGGCCCGATCGATGC
>JAJDET010000254.1 GCA_029259655.1 Planctomycetota bacterium | reverse complement strand
TGAAGCCGCGGTACCCGCGGCGATGCCTCCGGCGGGCGGAAGAAACCTCATGAAACACGCCGACACCGCCTAGGGCGGTCGGCTCACGAGGGACCGGCGTTGAGGCGCCTTCCTCGCGCGCGCGGGCATCCGCCCGTGCGCGGAGAGTCACGGCACTGCGGCGTGAACCGCGCACGACTCACCGCAAGCGTCCGCGCTCGTCACGCCGCGTACGACGCGCGACCGCGAAACACCCCCCCTACTTCCCGCCTCCCCGCCAGACCTCGACCTCCCTCTCCAACCGCACCCCCGTCTTCTCCGCCACCCGATCCCGCACGTCCTCGATCAACGTCAACACATCCGCCGCCGTCGCCCCTCCGCGATTCACGATGAAGTTCCCGTGCAACTCGCTGACCATCGCGTTCCCTCGCGCGAGTCCCTTCCCGCCGGCCTCCTCCACCAGCACGCCCGCCGTCTTGCCCCCCGTCGTCTCCGGGTCGGGGTTCTTGAAGATGCATCCGCACGACGCCTCGGTCACGGGCTGCGCGGCGCGCTTCTCGGTAAGGTACTGCTTCATGCGCTCGCGCACGGCGGGCTTCGAGTCGCGCTCGAGACGCAGCACGGCGCCCACCACGACCCGTTCGCCGAGGCCGCCGTCGCGGTACGACGGCGTTGCGTCCGCGCGCGCGAGGTCCTCGAGGTCGCCGCTGGGCAACAGACAACGCACGGTCTCGACCACGTCCCACATGTCGCCCCAACGCCCGCCGGCGTTCATGCGGACACCTCCGCCGAGTGAGCCGGGGACGCCCACCAGACCCTCGAGTCCGCTCCACCCGAGCTCGCCGGCGGCACGCACGAGACCGGGCATGCTCGCGCCCGCCCAGCCGACGAGACGCGGCTCGCCGTCGTCCTGGTCGCGGGTCTTCTCGGGCGGGACGTCGATCTGGAACGGGTCGTCCCCCACGGTGCGGTCTCCCATGCGGAACGACCGTCGCAGCCGAGCTGTCGAGACGACGACCCCCGGGAGCTCGCCGTCGTCGACGATCAGGTTGGCGCCGCCGCCGAGCAGGCGCACGGGTCCGCCTGCCTCGAGCGCAGCGCACCAGGCAAGGACCAGCTCCTCGGGCGTCGCGGGCTCGAGCAACCACTCGGCCCAGCCCCCGACCTTGAGCGTCGTCCTAGCCGAGAGGTCCGCGCTGGAGAGCGCTGCGCAGGGCCAGCTCGTCGAAGATGTCATCGCGAATGGTCTCGATATCGCCTGCTCCGATGACCAGGGCGCACGCGCGCGCGGGGAGGCCCGCGACGAAACGCCCGGCGCTCGTCTGTAGCGGGCCGCCTTCCTCGGCGTCGACGAGGCGCGCACGGAGCCCCGCCACGAGCTCTCGAGCACCGGCCGTGCGCGCGCCGTCGATGTGTGAACGCGCGCCGTAGACGTCGCTCACCACGACGCGGTCGGCGGACCGCAGGGACTCGCAGAACTCCTCGAGAAAGCGCGCCGTGCGGCTGTACTGGTGGGGTTGGAAGAGGACGTGGAGCGGCAGGCCTGGGTGCGTGCGGCGCGCCGCCTCGAGCGTCACGCGCACTTCGGTCGGGTGGTGTGCGTAGTCGTGCACGATGGCCACGCCGTCTTCCACGCCCCACGGCTCGAAGCGTCGTTCGACGCCGTGGAAGAGCGCGATACCGCGCGCCGGATCGGCGTCCTTGCGGGGGGAAGCGGGTACGGGCGTGCCCGGAGTCGCGACTCCGACGGCGAGCCCCACCGCGAGCGCCGCGTTCTCCACGTTGAACTCGCCCGGCACCTCGAGCGCCATCTCGGGAACGCTCCAGCCCGGTCCGCGGAGGCGGAACCGGAAAGCGCCGCGCCGTTCGCCGAGGAGATCGATCTCGAGCTCGCGACCGAGGCGCCACACGGTGCAGCGAGCTGCGTGCTCGACGCACTCGGGGACGTCGCGCCCCAGCACGAGGAGGCCCTTCTCGGAGACGCGAGAGCAGAAGCGTGCGAACGCCTCCTCGACGGCTCCGACCGATCCGTAGAAGTCGAGGTGGTCGCCCTCGACGTTCGTTACCACCGCGCCGAACGGCGACAGCCGAAGGAAGGAGCGGTCGTACTCACAGGCCTCGACGCAGAACCAACCGCCGGGGTCGCCGGCGAGCGCGTTGGTCCCGAGGTCCCGCGACACCCCTCCGGCGAGCGCGCCCGGGGCGGGGCCGAGGCCCTCGTCACCGCGCACGCCCTCGGCCGCGAACCACAGCATCCAGGTCGTGGTCGTCTTCCCGTGGGTTCCGGCGATGGCGAGCGTGCGCTCCGGCGGCGCAAGGCGCGCCAGGAGATCGGCGTACTTGACCACGGGTATCCCGCGTTCGAGTGCGAGGGCGATCTGGGGATCGTCGTCGTCGATGGCCGCGGTCCGGACGACCAGGGCGGCATCCGCGGGGAGCTCGTTCGCGATCGACGGTCCGATGCGGATCCGAACCCCCTGCTCCGCGAGCATGTCCATCACGCTCGCTGGCGCGCGGTCGTATCCGCTCACGTCGTGGCCGCACCGCGCGAGCAATCGCGCGGCAGCGGACATGCCCGATCCCCCCACCCCGAGCATGTGAACGCGCCCGGGAATTCCGGGCAGGAGGTCACCGTCCAAACCGCCACTGCCGGAGCCTCGAATCTCGTCATTCATCGGCTGGGATGCGGAAAGAGCCGGGGGGGCGCGGGGAACGCCGCGTGGGTCGCTGGCGACCTCTCACGCGGTACGGATCAATCGTGCGAAACACGCTTGGCCGATAGAAGCCTCAACTCGTCGAAAAGACGACGTGCTCCGTGAGTCGGAACTCGCCCCGATGCCGCGACGCCGGGCCGGCCGCGGCGAACCTCGTGGAGCGTCGCGAAGAGGGCGGCGAGGAGCGCCTCCTCACCCTCGGCTTCCTCTACGACGACCACGTCGCCGCCGATCGCGAGCGCGTTCCGGCGCTGGTGGCGATCGGCGTGATGCGGATAGGGAACGACCACCGCGGGCGTTCCAGCGGCGCCGATCTCGGCCAGGGTCGACGCGCCGCCGCGTGTCAGCACGACGTCCGCGGCGCGCAGGACGCGGTCCACGCCGTCGAGGTACTCGGTGGAGCGGTATCCCGCGAGCTTCGTACGCCCCTCGCCGTCGCGCCCGGGGCCGACCTGATGCAGGATGGAGAGGCGCTGCGCGAGGAGCTCCTCGGCGCGGTCGCGGACGATCCGGTTGAGCGCGTGCGCCCCCTGGCTCCCGCCCAGGACCAGGAGCAGCTCCCGGTCCCCCTCGAAGCCCAGCTCGCGCTTGACGGCGTAGCGCGCCTCGCGGTCGAACGGCGGAGCCACGAACCCGGGGCCGAGCGGTGGGCCCACGCAGTCGTGCTTCGCGTGATCGGGAACGGAGGTCGGCCAGGCGTGGAAGACCTTGTCCGCGAGCGGCGCGAGCCAGCGCGTGGCGCGCCCGGAGACGGCGTTGACCTCGAGCAGGGCGACGGGGAGCCCGAGGCTCTTCGCGGCCAGGACGACGGGCAGGGACGTGAAGCCCCCCAGCCCGCAGACGACGTCGGATCGCGCCCGGCGCAGAGCGCTGCGCGCGGTCCGGAAGGCGGGTGTCACGCGACGCAGGAGCTCCACGGGGCGCGGAGCTCCGCCGCCGGGGGGCTCGAGGACGAGGTCGACCTTCTCGAAGCCGCCGTCGACGAACTCCCGCAGGCCGCGCAGCGCTCGGTTCTCGGTGCGCCGTCCCGCCCCGAACCACAGGACGCCCTCCGGTCGAAGCGCGTCGTCGCAGGTCCGCGCGAACCGCAGGAGGTGCACGCCGGGAACGACGTGCCCACCCGTGCCGCCCCCGGCGAAGGCCAGGCGCAGTCGGCGGCTCCCCGACGGCCGCTCGGAACGTTCGCGGGTCGAGGCGCTCGACCTGTCGGGCGCGACCGGTGGATGGATGGTCGTCGCCGTCACCTGGGGAACGGCTCCAGAAGTGCGACCTCCGGAGCGTTCTCGCGGGCGACGGTCTCGCCCGGCTCGAGGGGAGTCCGCTCCGCCGTCCAGTCGGCGGGAAGTGCGCCGTCCAGGGCATAGGGACCGCGCCAGGTTTCCTCGACCGAGCGGACCGCGGACGGCAGCTCGAGCAGGGCTACCAGGACGCAGCCCGCGATCAGGAGGAGCTCGACTCTGCGACTCAACGGACGACTCCCTTCTTCTCGCGCCGCGCCGGGGTCGGGGTCGACACCTTCGCCGTCGTCGGCGCCTTCGCGGTCTTCGCGCGAGCCGAGACGCCCTCGGGGAGCACGAGCATCGCACCCACGCTGAGGCGGTCGGTGTCGATCGACGGGTTCAGGTCGCGGATCTCGGTCCAGCGGTCGGCGTCCCCCAGCTCACGCTTCGCGATGACCCACAGGCTGTCGCCGCTGCGCACGCGGTAGGAGGCCTCCGACGCGACGGACTCGGAGCGCGCGGGTGCCTTCGTCGACGTCCGCGACTCGAGCGCGACGCCTTTCGGCAGCTCGAGCTCTCGCCCGACGGTCAGGCGGGTCGGGTCGACGCCGTTGAGCGAGGCGATGTCCTTCCAGTGCCGGGTGGTCCCGTAGTACGCGAGCGAGATCTCGCCCAGCGTCTCCCCGGAGCGCACCACGTGGCTCTTGGGCACGCGGGTGGGACTCCTCGTCGTCTCGACGGGTGCCTTGACGGCCGGCGGCGGCGTGGTGACCCGCTCGGACGCTTTCGAGGGGGTGTTCGCGGCCACCGTCTTCCCGGGTCCCGGCGATGCGGGTCCGGGGGGCGACGCGAGGGCCGGGGACTCCTGCCGATCGGACCGTGTGCGGGTCCGCGGCGGGTTCCCCGTCCGCGTCGACTCCTTCTTGGGCGGCGGGACCAGGAGCTGCTGGCGGGACGTGGGCAGGAGCTGGGTCCCGGCGGGACCGCGCGACTTGGGCGTGGCCGGCCGGGAGGACGCCGGCTCCCCCAGCTGCGGACCGCTGCCGCGCGTGGTCTTCGGAGCCTTCGGCGGCGACTGGGTCGCGGCCCGGACCTCCGACTTTCCGGGGGTCTTGCCGGGTTCGTCGGGACTCTTGTCCCACATCACGACGGCGATCACCGTCACAACCAGAAAAAGGAGGGCGAAGACCCCCACGCGTTCGATGGGCTGCATGTCTTCTGGATTCCGTGGACGAGTTTTGGATCGAGAGGGACGGGAGTCAGCGAGCGAGTGCCGGGCGAACCGATGTCGCGGTGACGGTCGGCCGCGCGGCGCCGAGGGCGAGCCCCACGGCGAGGGAGGAGACGATGAGCGACGTACCGCCGTCCGAGATGAACGGAAGGATGGTTCCTTTCGGGGGAGCCAATCCCGAGACCACCTGGACGTGCAGCATTGCTTGCAATCCGACGGACACGAGCAAACCGAAAGCGACGAGTGCTTCGTACCGATCTCGGATCGAAAGAACAAGGCGCAAGGCGTGCCAGAGGAACGACAGGAGCAAGCCGAGAACGAGAACGAGACCGACCAGTCCGAGCTCCTCGCCGATCTGCGCGAAGACGTAGTCGGACTGGAAGTACGGGATGCCGGCGGTGCGCGCCGTGCCGTGTCCGAGCCCGACACCGAAGAGCCCGCCGGCAGCGATCGCGCGCACGGCCTCGGTGACCTGGGCGTTCTCGACACTTCCCAGCCACATGCCAACCCTGTCGCCGATGTAGGGAATGAACGCCGTGGCGGCGGTGATCGCCCCACCTCCGATGGCCACCATCGAGACGGCCACCGGCATCATTTGCGCGCCCCCGACCCACAGGGTCGACATGGCGCAGATGAGCAGCAGGAGCGCTCCTCCGAGGTCGGTCTCGAACACCACGAGACCGAAGAAGACGAGGGCCAGGGCCAGGATCGGCATCACGCCCCGGCGGAAGTCGCCCACGCGCGGTCCCAGCCGCACGCATCGATCGGCGATCCAGAGGACCAGGACGATCCGGGCCAGCTCGGAGGGCTGGAACCGGACGCCGAAGAGGTCGATCCAGCGCCGCGCGCCGTTCTTGATCACGGAGAAGGGCTCGACGTAGCACAGGGCGAGCAGGACGAGCGAGACCGCCGTCAGAACGGGGAGGAGGTGGCGGAGGCCGCTGGGGCGGATCCTGAACCCGACCAGGATCGCCGCGAGCGCGGCGATGCGGACCAGGATCTGTCCCACGAGCTCATCCGTGAAGACATCGGGCGGCAGCGTGGTGGATGCGTGGCTGGCCTGCACCAGCACGCCGACCGACATCATCACGACCACGACGCAGAAGAGGCCGAGCGCGGGCCGCGAGGGGTCGGGCGCCTCGGCGCGGCGCGCGAGGCCGGAGAGCCAGCTCGCGATGGTGAGCTGGTCGGGGTGGTCGCTCCTCTTCCGGCGCGGCCCCATCAGCGCACCTTGAGCAGGGCCAGGCTGGCCATGGCGCCGCAGGCGGCCACGATCCAGAAACGGGTGACGATCTTCGCCTCGTGCCACGGGCGCTCTCCGGGGCGGAAGATCCCGCCGTGGAGCTGGAGACCGTGGTGGACCGGGGCGCACGTGAAGAGACGGCGTTTCGTGCGCTTGTAGTGCGCCGTCTGCAGCGCACTGCTCGCGAGATCGAGCACGAAGACGCAGGCGATCAGCGGCAGCACGAGCTCCTGCTTGGAGACGAGCGCCATCCAGGCCAGGAGGCCGCCGAGGGGCAGCGAGCCGGAGTCGCCCATGAAGACCTGGGCGGGGAACGCGTTGTACCAGAGGAATCCCAGGCACGCGCCGACCAGCGCCCCGCCCACGACCGCCATCTCCGACGCGGAGACGATGTACGGCAGGTTCAGGTAGACGGTCCAGTCCTCGCGGCCCGAGACGTAGCAGAAGACCGAGAGGGCGAGTCCGGAGATGAGCATGCATCCGGCGGCGAGCCCGTCGAGGCCGTCGGTCACGTTGGCCGCGTTGGCGCTCCCCACGACCACGAGCCACTCGAACGCGACGAACACGAGGACGCCGAGGAGGCCCAGGGCCGGGAGCGAGAGGACCGCGTCCTTGAAGAACGGCGGGTACAGGGAGAGCAGCGTGTCCCGTCCCGAGACGTGGGCGTAGAAGCACAGGGCGGCCAGGCAGGAGATCGTCGCGACCGAGAGCCCGACCATCTTGGCCCGCGCCGAGAGCCCCTTGGACCCGGGGATCGTGAGCTTCTTGAAGTCGTCCACGAACCCCACCGCTCCGAGAGCGGCGACCAGCAGGACACCCAGGACGACGTGGACGTTGTCGACCCGCGCCCACAGGAGGACCGCCGCGAGCAACGCCGCCACCAGGAAGCTCCCGCCCATGGTCGGTGTGTCGGCCTTGCCCATCTCCTTGGCAAGGCGAGCGAGGTCGTGGGCGTCGGTCTTGCTGACGTCCTCGCGCACGCGGTTCGCCAGGAGCCAGCGGATCGCGTGCTTCCCCCACCAGAGCGCCAGCGCGAAGGCCGTCAGCGCGGCCATCGCGACCCGGAAGGAGATGTAGCCGAACAGCCGGATGTCGAGCAGCTCGTAGAGAACGCCGGGGATCACCCCGTGACCCCCACGCGCTCGCTCCGCAATGCGTCGACCAGGCGTTCGAGGGCCATCCCGCGGCTGCCCTTGATCAGCACCAGGTCGCCCTCGGTCACGATCTCGCCGATCGCGTCGCGGGCAGTCTCCACATCGGGAAGATGGAGGGCGGAGGTCGCGGAGAGGCCGGAATCGCGGGCGCCGAGGACGGCGGCTCGTGCGAGCTCACCGATCCCGACGACCACGTCGATCCCCGCGGCCACCGCCTCCATTCCGATGTCGCGATGCATCCCCTCGGCGCGGTCGCCCAGCTCGAGCATGTCTCCAAGAACGAGAACGCGACGGCGGTAACCGTGCAGGCCCGCGAGGACCCGCACGGCCGCCATCGCCGAGTCGGGATTCGAGTTGTAGCTGTCGTCGATCACGCTGATGCCGTCGAGATCGACGTGTTCGGTGCGCTGCCGACCGCCGGAGAGCTGGCCGACGAAGGGCAGGACGTCTTCCAGGGCGAGGCCGAGCCCGACGCACAGACCGAGGGCCGCCAGGCAGTTCTGGACGTTGTGCGTCCCCATCAGAGGGAAGGCGACCTCGTGGCCGTTGAGCCGGAACACGCTCCCGCCCGGATGGAACCAGACCTCGCGCGCGTCGAGGTCACCACCGCCCTCGATCGTGAAGGTGATCACCCGCGCGGACGTCTCGTCACGCATCCGGCTCGCGAAGCGGCAGTCTCCGTTGAGGACGCAGAAGCCGTCGCTCGGGAGCGAACGCACGAGGTCGGCCTTCTCGTGGGCGACGCCTTCGATCGAGCCCAGGCCCTCGAGGTGTGAGGAGCCGACGTTCGTGACGACACCGGCCTCCGGACGGGCGATTCGACAGAGGGTCGCGATCTCGCCCGGGTGGTTTGTGCCCAGCTCGCACACGAGCGCGCGTGTCGACTCGTCGGCCAGGAAGAGCGTGAGGGGAACCCCGATGTCGTTGTTGAACGAGCGCGGGGATCCGACCGTCGGGAGCAGGTTCTCGAGGAGCTGAACCGCGATGGTCTTGGTCGTGGTCTTGCCGCACGAGCCGGTGATGCCGACCACTCGCGCTGCGAGGCGCGAGCGGTGCCAGGCCGCGAAGTCGCCCAGGGCGCGGCGCGGATCCGGATGGGCGAGGACCGGAGCGGCGCCTGCCAGCGACACGTCGCTCGCGAGGTCGGCGACGTCGTCTTCCCCGGCACGCAGGCACACGGCTCCCGCGCCCGCGCGCACGGCGGCGCGCGCGAAGTCGTTTCCGCGGAAGCTGGGTCCGTCGAGAGCCACGAACAGCTCGCCCTCGCGCACGGTTCGCGAGTCGGTCGCGACGCCGGGGAGCGGCTCCTTCGAGCTTCCCGAGACGAGCCGTGCGCCGGTGGCGTCGAGGAAGTCCGCGATCCGGAAGACGTTCATGCGAGCACCGCCCGGAGAGCGTCCCGCACGACGACGCG
>JAJDET010000253.1 GCA_029259655.1 Planctomycetota bacterium | reverse complement strand
CGGCTCCTGCCGGCACTTTGCGCGCACCGGCGTCCTCGACGACCTGTTCAAGGTCGACTGCGGGGCCGGCACGCGCAAAGCACCAGCAGGAACCGACTCGAGGCGTTCTGGCTCACGACCCCGTGAGGGATGCGGGCTAGTCAGCGGACGCGGAACAGCGGCTCGAGGGGTTCGCAGCGCAGGCGCTCGCGGACCCTTCCCTCGCGGACGCTCTCCGCGAGCAGAGCGAAGACCTCGTCGTAGACGTCTCCGATGAGGTCGACGTCGCGCTCGGTGTGGGCGTACGAGAGGTTGTGGGTGCCGAGCGTCAGGACACCTCGCGCGAAGACCTCCTGCAGGAACAGCGTGCGGAGCTCGTGAGCCTTGGAGCCTCCGGCGTCGCGCACCGTGAGGAAGCTCCAGGCCGGGTGACCCGAGAGCCCGAGGAAGTCCTCCCCGCCGCTCTCCTCGATCGCCTTTCGCGCGCGCGCGAGGAGTTGCTCGCCGCGCGCGTGGATCGTCTCGAGCACGGGCTCGCGACGGAGCTTCTCGAGGACGGCCATCGCCGCGGCCAAAGACAGCGTCTCGCCTCCGAACGTCGACGAGAAGAAGACGCGCTCCATCTCGGCCATGACGTCGGCCCGACCGACCACGCACGAGAGCGGGAGGCCGTTCGCGAGGCCCTTGCCGAACGTGGCGAGGTCCGGCGTGACGCCGAAGAGCTCCTGCGCGCCGCCCAGCGCGAACCGGAAGCCCGTGATCGTCTCGTCGAACACCAAGAGCGCGCCGTGGGCACGAGTGAGCTCTGCGACGCGCTCGAGGTAGCCGTCCGGCGGCCAGGTCGCGTTCATCGGCTCGAGGATCACCGCCGCGAACCCGCCCGACTCGCGCGCGAGCAGCTCCTCCAGCGCCTGCGCGTCGCCGTAGGGAAAGGCGTGCGTAAGCTCGCGCACGGCTCTGGGCACGCCGGCGTCTCGCGTCGTGCTCCCGATGTACCAGTCGTGCCAGCCGTGGTAGCCGCAAACGGCGACGCGATCGCGACCCGTGTGAGCGCGCGCGACGCGGATCGCCCCCGCCGTCGCGTCGGACCCGTTCTTCGCGAAGCGCACCCGCTCCGCGCAGGGAATGACCTCACACAACGCTTCGGCCAGCTCGACCTCGAGCGGGTGTGACAGCGTGAACGTGATCCCCGACTCGAGCTGCTCGCGCACCGCCGCGTCGACGTCCGGATCGCGATAGCCGAGCAGCACGGCCGCCAGGCCGTTCACGAAGTCGACGTACTCGTTGCCGTCGACGTCCCGGACCCGCGCGCCCTCTCCACGGACGAGGAAGTGCGGCGAGACACCGGTCGGATACTGCGTGGGGCTCTTGCTGAAGGTCTGGGCGCCGAGCGGAATCGAGCCGAGCGCCCGCTCGAGCAGAGAGCGCGACGCGTCGTAGCGGCGGTTCCCGTCGAGGAAGGCCAGGACCTTTGCCGTGCCGAACGCCGGGTCGCTCGCGTAGAGAGCCTCGAAGACCGCGCGAACGAGCTCCAGGTCCTCGGGGTGGTCGACGGTCCAGCGCCGCGCCGAGAGGTCCGCGTCGGCGCGAACGCTCCCGATCCGGAACCGGTCCCGGTTCGCGTAGAGCCAGGGCGTCACGTGCTCGCGCTCGGCCGGGTGCTCGGCGCTCCGCCAGGCCTCCTCGAGCGCCCCGGCGCGCACGACCTCGACGTCGAGCCCGTCGGGCCACGTGCGCTCGCCGGGCAGGGCGTTGGTCGTCACGTCGAAGCCGCCGTCGAGGTGCTCCGTGACACAGCGATCGACCAGCACGGGGTCGACCAGCGGGCAGTCGCCGGTGAGACGCACGACGTGCGTCGCCCCGACCGCGGTCGCCGCGGCGTGCATGCGGTCGAGGACGTCGTCCAGGCTGCCCCTGTGGCACGGGACGTCGAGCCGGTCGCAGAGCTCGGCGATCGCGTCGTCCTCGGGCTCGGTGCTCGTCGCCACGATCACGAGGTCGAGAGTCTTCGCTCGCCGCACGCGCTCCAGCTGGAGCTCGAGCATCGGACGGACCTCGTCCCCGGCCCGGATCCCGGCGAGCACCTTGCGAGGCAGTCGCTTCGAGCTGCAGCGAGCCTGGACGATGGCGGCGATCACGACTCTTTGGGCCAGCGCGTGGGGTCGATCACGAGAGGGTCGGTCGTGGCGAGCTCGGTGAGCGCGTCCGCGTCGACCGAAACCTCGGCGGCGGCCCATCCGATCGCATCGAGGTGAGCGAGCGACTGGACGCCGACCACGGTCACGTCGATCTCGCGCCGGGCCAGCGCGAATCCTAGCGCGGCTTCCAGGGGCGTCCAGCCGTGCTCGTCGGCAGCGCGACGGAAGCGGCTCAGGGGGTCGCGCGCGCGCTCCATCCCGGGCGGGAGAGCGTCCGGGTCCATGAGGAGCAGCCCCTGGAGGAAGACCGAGCGCACGTGTACCTCGACTCCGCTCGCGGCGAGGTCGACGAGGTGCCCGCTCGCGATCAGTCGCTGGTCGAGGACGTTCAGCGGGACCTGGACGATCTCGATCGGAAACCTCGCACGCAGGCGATCGAGCTCGTCGGCCGTGTACGCGACGCACCCGATGCGCGCGGCGCAATTCGATTCCCTCGCGCGCTCGAGCTCGCGGAAGATGGCCGTGCCGCACGGACCCAGGAGGTCGGCGGTCGAATGGACGAGGAGCCCGTGCACGCGGTCGACGGACAGCGCGGCGAGCGAGCGCTCGAAGCCGTCGCGTACCGCGCGACCGGCCGCGTCCGGACCGAGCTCGCCGAGGAACGGCGGCGTGCGCGTCACGATCGCGAGGTCCGCGTGCGCGAGATCGCCGACGATGGTCTCGGCCTCGCCGTAGTGCGGCCCCGTGTCGATCGCGCGGAACCCGAAGGAGCGCGCGCGCGTGAGGATCTCGACCGCCTCCGCGTGCGTCGGACGTCCGCCCGCGCTCGAGATGCCGTAGCCCTCGAGCCCGAACTGCGCCGTGCCGAGCCCGAGGACGGTCACTCGAACCAGTCCGCGCGAGACTTCCGCATGACCGTGTCGACCCAGCGCGCCTCCAGGGGCCGGCCGCTCTCCCGCGCCCAGGCGTCCTCGCGGTCGATCCAGACCTTCTCCCACACGACGGCGTAGGTCCCGCTCGCGAGCAGGATCCCGCGGTGCCCGCCGGCGGGCTTGTAGCAGTGGACTCCTTCGGCGTGGTGGTTCTCGTTGCGCCGGTTCCGGTCGGGCAGGAACTCGCGCAGGTACACGTGCCCGCCGTCGGAGAGCGCGTCGTCGAGGTTCGCGATCGACTGAAAGAGCGTCTCGCGCGAGACCCAGCACAGGACGTCGTCGACGACGACCAGATCGACGCGGCCGCGAAGGTCGCCGTCGGTGTTGACCGGGTTCTCGGCCATCGTGCCCCGGACGAGGTTCACGGTGTCGCCGTAGGCTTCGCGGCCGAGCGCGACGGCGCGTGCGGACGGTTCGACGCCGTGGCACTCGGCGTCACCCTCGGCGAGGTGAGCGAGCAGGTCGCCGTACTGGCAGCCGTACTCGAGCACTCGCCGCGGTCGGATCCCGCACTCCTCGAGGGCGTCGGCGATCGAGCGCTTCTTCGGACGCAGGACATGCGGATCGGCGGCGGCGTGGTTCCGCTCGAAGAACGCGTCGGCCTCGAGCTCGAGGTAGGTCCTGTCCTGCGCGGACTCCCTCACGATCGGATTCCGTTCTGCGCGAGGTCCAGAGCCAAGAACTCGAGGAACTGCGGCACGCGCGTGGAGAGGTTCACGCTCCGGATCGTGGGCAGCACCGGGCGCAGATTCGACTCGGGGGGCAGCTCGAGCTCGATCTCCGGCATGCGCACGCCCTCGACGCCGTAGCAGTTGTAGAGCGTCGGGAAGCGCTTGAAGTCGAAGTCGACCACGGCGTTCGACGCACCGACGATGCCGAGCTTCGAGAGGCTCGCGAGCCAGGTCTCGCGCCAGTGGTCCTTGTCGAGCGGCCACTCCCCGGCACGCGGGACGGCGTGTTCGACCTGGATCAGGTCGTCGGGCCCACCGGAGAACTTCCCCGGGAAGGAGACGCGGCTGATCGCGTGCTCGGGCGCGCCGACGATCAGCTCCGTGAAGTCGCACGTGACCGGGTCTTCCATCTGGAAGCTCCCGAGCATGAACCAGTCCGGCTTCGTGTCGGCCATCGGGACGCCGAGCACCCCGCACAGCGCCCCGACCGGCGCGCACCAGTAGACGCGCGGCGCCGAGAACCGCCGGTCGGCGGCCTCGATCGAGCGGACGGTCTGCGAACCGCGCTCGATGTCGTAGGCGAGGTCGTCGAGCCCGCACAGGACCTCGACGCCCTGCGCCTCGAGCTTCCTCCGGAACGCGTCCGCGAAGCCGCCGAACCCGCCCTCCTTCGGATAGAGCATCAGCTCCACCGGCTCCGAGCGCATGCGCTCGTGGTAGGACCGCGACACGGTTGTCCTCGCCCCCGTGCGCGTGGCCCGGGGGAAGAACCACGGGTACACGTTCGTGACGAGCTCGGCCTCGTCGACACCGAGCTCCTTGTGGCGCATCTCCGACGGATAGGACGCGAGGATCTCGTCGTACACGAAGTCCGCGAACTCCGACCCGTACACGCGAGCGATGCTCTCACGCGTCGGTCTCTCGATGTCGTCGACGATGTCGCGATCGGGAAGGAGTGAGCGCAGCTCGTCGGGCCAGTTGTCGGCCGGGGCGTCGTAGGGGAGCACGTGATCGCGCAACACGATCCCGCGCCGGCGCACCAGCTCGTTCACCTCTCCGTCGATCGCGTGCAGGAAAGTGCGCGTGACGAGCTCGGAGCGCATGTAGTCGAGCACGTGCAGGCCGTGGTCGAAAGTGCGCCCGTTCGTGTTCGTGAACGAGCTGTCGAGGCCGCCGAGGCGCGGCGACTTCTCGATCAGACGAGTCGAGTAGCCGAGCTGCGAGAGCACGTGTGCGACGAAGAGTCCCGCGAGGTTGCCGCCGATGACGATTGCGTCGCTCTCCTCGACGGCGGGCGCCGTTCGGACGGCCGGGAGCGCATCGAGCTCGGTCGTGGGGGGGACCGTCATCGCGCCACCGTCGCGGCGCTCGTGTCCGCGCGCACCGGCCAGCTCGTCGCGGGGGAGCGCCTCATCAGCGCGACGCCGATCCGGTCGTCCGGGTTGCGCGCGTCGCCGCCGGGGTGCGTGCCGAGCTCGTGCAGCTCGACCTCGTACAGCGGGTTCCAGGCGAACATCCGCGTGTAGTCCATCTTGTAGCTGGAGACGTCGTCGTGGTGGACGTAGTCGTTCTTGTGCGGCGATTCTGCGTGGAAGTCGAGGAGCGCAACGCGTCCGCCGTCGACGAGCACACGGTCGACCTCGAAGGCGACGCGAAAGAGGTCTTCGCGGTCGACGAGATAGAGGAAGAAGCCCAGCACGACGAGGTCGAACGAGCGGTCGGCAAAGGGGAGCCGCTCGGACGTGGCGCGCACGACCGCGAGCTCCGGGAAAGAGGCGCGCGCGTCGCTCAAGGCGGCGCTCGAGGGCTCGAGGGCGACCGCGCTCATCCCCGGGTGCCGTTCCGCGAGGGCGGCCATTCGCCATCCGTTCGACGCGCCGATCTCCAGCGCCGCGCTCGGCCTGGAATCCGTCCCGGCCAGGGCCGAGAGCAGCGGGTCGCAGGCGCTTCGTCGCGCGAGGTCCTTTCGCGAGACCCGGTTGCGTCGAAACCAGGAGTCGCCCTCGGACATGGTGAAGATCGATCGCTGCCTCATGCACTCCCCCGCGAGCGACCCGCGGTAATCATTCCATAACGACTTGGAGGCCGCGGCGCTAGACTCCGACCGACGCGAGACTCATGCCCGAGACGATCGCCATCGGACCGCACCGTGTCGGTCCCGAACATCCGCCGCTGATCGTCGCCGAGATGTCCGGCAACCACGGGGGCTCGCTCGCGCGCGCACTGGTCCTGATCGACGCCGTCGCAGAGGCCGGTGCACACGCGCTCAAGCTGCAGACCTACACGGCGGACACGATGACGCTGGATGTCGATCGTCCCGAGTTCCGCGTCCGCGCACCGGAGAGTCCGTGGGACGGCGAGAAACTCCACGCGCTGTACGAGCGCGCGCACACACCGTGGGACTGGCACGCGCCGATCTTCGAGCGTTGCCGCGCGCGCGGGCTCACCTGTTTCTCCAGTCCCTTCGACGCATCCGCGGTCGACCTGCTCGAGGAGCTGGACGCGCCGTGTCACAAGATCGCGTCGTTCGAGCTCGTCGACGCGCCGCTCGTGCGGCGTGCTGCGGAGACCGGGAAGCCGCTCTTCTTGTCCACCGGGATGGCGACGATGGAGGAGATCGACGGAGCCGTGGACATCGCGCGCGGCGCCGGCTGCCACGAGCTCGTGCTCATGCGCTGCGCGAGCGCCTACCCCGCACCGCCGGAGGACGTCGGCCTGGCGGGGATCGCTGTCCTCTCCGAGCGCTTCGACGTCCCGGTCGGGCTCTCCGACCACACGCTCGGGATCGGCGTCGCCATCGGGGCCGCCGCGCTCGGCGCCGCGGTGATCGAGAAGCACGTGACGCTCGCGCGCGAGGACGGCGACGTCGACGCGGCGTTCTCCCTGGAACCCGCCGAGCTCGCGAGCCTCGTCGTGGAGAGCGAGCGCGCCTGGCGCGCACGCGAACGCGCGACCTTCGGGCCGACCCGCGCGGAGGAGCCGTTCCTCGCATTCCGCCGCTCGCTGTGGTTCACGCGCGACCTCGAGGTCGGTCACGTCGTCGAGACCGGCGACCTCCAGTCGCTGCGGCCCGCCGGCGGCCTCGCTCCGCGCCACCTCGAGGAGTGCCTGGGTCGAGCGCTCGCGAAACGTGTCGCGCGCGGGACACCCGTGACTCGAGGCGTCTTCGCGTGAGCGGGCCCCACGTCTTCTTCGCGTCGAGCCCACGACACGTGCTGATCGCGGCGGGGGTCGCGCTCTCCGATGCCGTGGAGGGTGACGCGCACCTCTATTTCATCGAGCACATCCCGCGCGCGGACGTGGAGGAATGGCTCGAGATCCTCGCGGGCTGGAGCGAGTCGCCCTTCCGGTCGGTGACGCGCCTGGGCGGGGACTGGCGCGCGGCCCTCGGCGACGGAGGCACGCTTCCGCGCTTCGTGGCGAAGCGCCTCGTGAAGAGCCGGCTCCGTCGCGCCAACCGGGCCCTGCTCGCCGACGACTTCTCGAAGCTCACGCCGGAGAAGGTCTGGGTCGGTTGCGACACCTACTACGAATCGCAGCTCGCGCTCTCATTCGCCAAGCGCCACCGTCCGGGAGCGCGCGGCGCCTACCTCGAGGACGGGACCGCGGCCTACGCCCGCACGTTCCGCGAGGGGCGCCTCTCGCGGCTCCTCCGGTTGAAGCGCGTCGGAGACCTCGCCAAACGGCTCACCTACGGTTCCTGGTGGCGCGGTGTTCGCGTCCAGGGAACCTCGCCCTGGATCGACGAGGCGTGGCTCGCGTTTCCCGAGCTCGCCATCGCCGACCTGGCCGGGAAGGAGCTCCATACGCTCGCGCCCGAAGCGTTCAGCGGGGCGGCGTTCCGTGGATTCGCCGAGCGAGCGGCGCGCGCGTTCGGCGCGGACCCGGAAGCCCTCGCGAGCACGTCGCTGATCCTCGTCGCGACGCGCTCGACGGTTGCGCGCTACGTCCCCGGCTACGTCGAGTCGATGCGCCTGCTCGTCAGCGAGCTGGTCGACAGCGGAGTTCGCGTGGCCGTGAAGCTCCACCCCCGAGAGCCCGAACCGGACTTCCTCTCGTTCCGCGGGCAGGTCGGCGTCGACATCGTTCCCGGAGCGCTCCCGTTCGAGCTCCTGCTGCGTCTCGTGCGCGACCCGGAACCCTTCGTCATCGGAGACATCTCGTCGGCGCTCCTGTCCGCGCGCTGGCTGCGACCCGACGCGCGCGTGATCGCGCTGCGAAGCGCGCCGGAGGGAAGCCCCGCGGGGCGCTATCTCGAGCACGAGCTGACCGAGCTCGGGATCCCGATCGCGCGCGACCCGTGCGCGGTAGCTGCCCAGTGCTCGGCCTCCCTGGGCTCCGGAGAGCTGCTTCCCAGGGCTCCGGCGGCACTGGTTGCGAGCGAACGCGGCGATGCTACGCTGGCCTCCTCTCCTCCGACCCCATCCGACTCTCGAGGTACGCCATGATCCGGCCCGTTCTCCTGCTCGCGGTAGTCGCGGGTTCTTCCGTCACGCTGGCGACCGACTACGGCGCGAAGCGCGTCCTCCGCATCGAGTCCTCGAACCGTTTCCAGATGGAGACCGTCGAGTTCGAGTTCATTCGCAACGGCGAGCGCATGGACAGCCCCTTCGGCGGCGGCGGGAGCTCCTCGGAGTCTTCGCGTCGAGTGGTCGTGATCGAGCGCTTGCTCGAGAGCGAAGACGGGCGCCCGAAGGTGATCGAACGCGAGTTCGAGACCGTCGAGGGGAGCTCGACGCGCTCCTTCGGCGACCAGGAGATGGAGACCGAGTACGAGTGCCCGCTCGACGGCGTCACGCTCCGTCTGACGGACGACGAGGGCGACGTGGAGGTCGAGGTCATTGTCGGCGATTCGCCGGACGACGAGTTGCTCGAGGGCCACCGCCTGGAGCTCGCATCGGACGCGCTCTTCCCCGAGGGCGAGATCGAGGTCGGCGAGACCTGGGACCTGGAAGCCGAGGACATCCGGCGTCTCCTGGGCCTCGACGTGATGTCGGCGCTCTTCCAGAGGCCGAGCCGCGAGGGCCGCGGCGGCTTCGGTGGCGGCGGCGGCGAGGGCCGCGGACGCGGGCGCGGCGGGCGCCGGGGCGGAGGCATCGACACGCTTGCGGTGGCCGAGTGGACCGGGACCGCGGTGCTCGAACGCGACGACGACACCCACGTGGGCGAGCGCTGCGCGCGGATCGAATTCGATCTAGAGGCGTCGGGCGAGCTGCCGGAGATCGAGTTCGAGGACTTCCGCCGCAGGGCGTTCGGGCTCCCCGCCCTTCCGCGAGAGAACCGCTACGAGATCGAGGCGCAGGGGCACCTGGTCTTCTCGCTCGAGACGCGGCGTCCCGTCGCGCTCGAGGTCGAAGGCGAGATCGGGCTCGAGACGGGCTTCGTCCGCGAGCGCGAGGGGATGGAGATCGAGATGCGGACTCGCCAGGAGGGCACCTTCGCGTACGAGGTCGAGGTGTCCGTCGAGGAGGGGCCCTGACCTCCGATCCAGGATCCGCCCGGAACCCGAGCACGCTCCGCGGGTTCACGACCTGCTTTCCATCCTCACCACCCATCCCCCCACACGGACATGAAGAACGCCCTGCTCCTCTCCATTCTGGCCGGCGGCACCGCCGGCCTCTTCGGCTCCGCGGCGCTCTGGATGCTCTCCTCCGAACCGAGCACCGACTCCGCCGGCGCCGCCCTCGCGTCGGCACCCTCGACCGGATCCCTCGACCCCGTCCGGACGCTGCGCGAGGAGCTCGATCGTCTGGTCGCGGAGAACGAGATGCTCTCCGAGCGTCTGCGCCGCCTCGAAGACCGTCCGGTTCCCACGGTGTCGACGCGCGAACCGGTCGAAGCCGAGCCCGATCCGGCGCTGGTCCGACTCGAAGACCAGATGATGCAGTTGCTCGCGGCCATGAGCGAGCCGGACGCGGGCATCCCCTCCGGCCTGGCCGAGGGCTTCCGCGACGTCTACGAGGACATCCAGGAGGAGGAGCGTGCGGAGCGCGATCTTCGCCGCCAGGACGCGCGCGAGATGGAGATGTCCGCGCGCATGGATCGCTACGTCGCGGAGCTCGGGCTCGACGACTTCCAGACGAACGAGATGCGCGTGATCCTGACCAATCAGGAAGAGCGCCGTCGGACCTTGTTCGACGAGGCGCGGGAGACAGGGGGATGGATGACGATGCGCGAGGACATGCGCACCATCCGCGACGAGACCGAAGGAGAGCTCGCGAACGTACTGTCGGTCGACCAGCTCGAACGTTACGAGGAGATGGACCGGGGCTTCGGCTTCGGTGGCGGTCCCCGCCGCGGCGGAGACGACGGCGGGACTGAAGGCGGTGGCGGTGGTCGGCGCTTCGGGCGCGGCGACTGAGCTTCTTCGCCGCTCAGCGGGTCCTTCCATCTTCCAGCAATTCGAGTACGCGCGGGCGCAGCACCCCTGGAGGTTGCGCCCGCGCTTGCCGCCCGCGCTTGCGCGCCTCGAGCGCCTCCTTGGCGCGGGAGAGGAGCTTGTAGGAGAGCTCGAGGATCCCCTCGCACACGACGGGATCCGCTCCTAGCCGCTGGGCCTCGAGCGCCTCCGGAATGGCCTCGAGGGGTGCGTTCGTCACGAGGAGTCCCAGCGCGTGCAACGCGCGCGCCGCGGCATCCTCGGGATCGACCTCGGATGCGCGACGGGCGTGCTGGTATCCGGATTCGTTCGCACGCAGGGTCTTCTTCGGAGCCGCGAGATGAGCGAAGGCCAGGCGCTTCTCCAGCTCGAGGTCGTCGATGGTCCCTTCCGCGGCTCGTTCCCACTCGTCGACGGCGCTCTCCCAGTCGCCGAGCGCCCGGTACACGTCACCCAGGAGCCGTCGGCCCTCGACGTCGTCGACCTCCAGCCCGACCGCCTTGCGCAGGTGGATCAGCGCGAGCTCGTTCTCCTCCCGGTTCAGGAGGAACTCCCCCAGGCGACGTCGCGCCTCGGCGTCGTTCGGCCGCAGCGCGAGCCCTTTCCGGAGGAGTCCCAGCGTCTGCCGCGGACGATCGGCGGAGGTGGCTTCGGCCAGGAGGAACAAGACGTCGGGGTCTTCCGGCGCCAGCTCCCGCGCGCGCTCGAGGTGGGGCACCGCTTCCGCGGGACGATCGCTTTCGATCAGCGAACGACCCCACTCGCGCAGCACCCCGAGCTCGTCGGGGAAACGGCGCGCGGCCTCGGCGCAGACCTTCGCGGCCTCCTTCGGGTTCCCTGCGCGACGGTGAGCGCCGGCGAGGGTCAGCCACGGATCCAGGAAGTCGGGTTCGAGCGCCGCGAGGCCGAGCGCGAGCTCTCGCTTGAGGTCCGACATGCCGTTGTGCACCGCGACGGTCGCCGTGTAGAGCGCGAGCTCCTCCTCGTCCTGCTCGCTCTCCGGCCAGTAGAGGACGAGGTCCTCGAACGTCAGCTTCGAGGCTTCCTCGAGCGGCGCGAGCCAGTTCTCCGGTGCCGGATCGCGGCGGATCAGGTGGTCGGTCATCTTCACCTGGATCACGTCCTGCGTGCGATGCGAAGGCATGTGGCAAGCGACGCAGTCGGACGTGTCGACACCGTGCGCGGAGTCGTTGCCCATCGAACTGCAGTCCTCTTCCCCGTGGCACGTGAGGCAGCTCCGTCGGAAGTGCTCCGCGCGCTCCTCGGGCGGGACGTCGCGATGGGGGTCGTGGCAGGTGAGGCAGGAGAGCGCGCCCCCGCTCGCCGTGTAGCAACGGCTCTGCCGCAGGCGGTAGGGGTGGTGATTGATCTCGAAGCGAGCCTCCACCGGGCGGTCCTCGACGACGTCGAAGACGAGGTGGTAGTCGCCGAGGGGCTCGCCGGGTCGGTGGGAGTACACGGGGCGCCCGTCGACGCGGACGGAGTCGGTGATCGCGGCGAGCGGTTGCAGGTGACACTGGAAGCAGAGCTCGTCGGTCCAGTCGGGGCCGATCCTGTCCGGTCCGTAGATCGAAGAGCGAACCTCCTCGTCGGACGCGTCGGTTCCCTCCGCGAGCGCCACGTGCTCGGCCCCCGGTCCGTGGCAGCGCTGGCAGCCGATTCCGTGCGGCATCTCCGTCGGGAACGAGCGCGTCATCCCGACCCGGTCGCTTCCGGCGGGCACGTCCGGATACGCGTTGTGGCAGAACATGCACTCGAGGGGGACGATCCGCGAGAACCCCGAGTGCTCGGGGATGTCGTAGCCGGGCGACATTGCCCAGCGGTCCGGATCCGAGTACCAGCTCACGGGGAGCTGGTACATCTCGCCCGAGGGAGTCTGGTGCAGGAAGGTCTGCACGCGGGACCCGGAGCCGACGATCCAGTCCATCCGCTGCTCGTGCTCGGAGTGACGGCGCCCCTGATCGTCGACGCGCCAGCGGCGCTGGAAGAACTCGTCGCCGCGGCGCACGAACTCGTAGTGATCGCCGGAGAGCTCGTGCACGAATGTCGCCCCGTCGAAGTCCGCCGTCACGACGTCGGGCGTCATCGGCGCGAACGAGCGCGACATCCCGACCGAGCGGTAGCTCTCCGCAAGGTCCTCGTGGCAATCCGCGCAGGCGGCATCGGGCACGTAGCCCGGCGCGGCACCCCCCGTGACCGGCCACGCGTCCTCCTGCGGACTCGGGGTGAAGAACCCGGCGGAGATCCACACGGGGAGGGCGAGGAGGAGTGCGGCTCGAGCCGGCGACATGTATCGATGTGGGGAGCTCGGAGGAGTCGGGGCGCCGCGAGCGGATCGACGTCGATCCTACCATCCGGCCGCGCGCTGACCCGCCGGGCGACTACGGGCCCTCGTCCTCGTTCGCGGCGGACGTGATCCCGTTCAGCTCGGCGGCAGCGAGCGCGTCCGCCGGATTGCGCTGCAGGATCGCTTCGAGGATCGGACGGCGTGCTTCCGGGTCGAGCTCCAGGGCGCGCAGGAGCTCGTACTGGTCAGCCAGGATCCGGCGTCCGATTCGGAGGTTCTCCCGGTACGCCTCGTCGTCCTCCCGTCCGGGCCGGACGAACTCCCAGGGGTCGACCCGCTCCGCGTGGAGGAGGCGCAGGATGGCGCCCGAGTGGTCGGCGAAGAGCTCTCTCGGCGTGTCGAACTCGATGCGTGAGTTGTCGTCCGTGTTGACCTCACCCTCGGCGCCGATGGCGGCGAGTCCCGCGTCCGTCGCGACGAGGTAGCTCATGACGTGCGCCGGCGTGGTCATTCCCAGGCGCTCGAGCTCGGCGGCGACGGCCGGAACGCGCGACTGCGCCAGGAGCTCGGCGAAGTCCACCTCGAGCGGAGCGTCCGAGCCGACGAACAGGAACTCGCCGGGGATGCGCGAGGTCCACACCGACGCGTGTCCGAAGGCCCGGCTCCATGTCCGGCACAGCGTCCGGAAGTTGTCGACCGGCATGCGGAAGCCCTGGAACCAGATGCACGCGAGACCTCCGGGACGGAGACGGCGGCGCATCGCGGCGAAGCACTCCTCGGTGAAGAGCGACGAGGCGCCCGAGATCCAGGGGTTCGAGGGCTGGGAGATGACTACGTCGTAGGAGGCGTCGGTGTGCTCGAGGTGCAAGCGACCGTCGCCGACGATCAGGTTCGAGCGGGGATCGTCGAGCGCGTTCCCCGTGAACCCGCCGAAGAACTCCCGGGCCGCGAAGACGACCTCGGCCGAGATCTCGACGCTGTCGACGGACTCGACGCCGGGATGCGATTGCACACTGCCGAGCGTCGTCCCGCTCCCCAGGCCGACGACGAGCACCCGCTTCGCATCCGGCCTCAGGAACATGGGGAGGTGCCCCAGCCAGTTCTGGGTCGTGGCGAAGTTGAACGCGTCGGGCTTGCCGCCGACCACCAGGCTGATCCGCGGCCCCTGGCGGGTCACCGTGACGAGCGTCGAGACACCTTCGGCGTAGTAGAGGAGCTCGCTCTCCTTCATCCGGGAGCGGATCCGCTCGTCGGTGCTGTCTCCTCGCACGCCTTCCCAGCCGGTCGCCCGGACGAAGGGACCGCTCGCGAGGACCGCGTTCTCCCAGCGCGGCGTCGCGAGCACGGCGACGATGAACAGGAACGCGAGCGCGGACGAGATCGCGAAGCGCAACGAGCGCGACGACGCCAGGGCCGGGTAGAGGAAGGCGATCCCGACCGACACGCTGGCGAACCCTCCGATCACGATCGTCGTGCGCATCCCCACGGCGGGGATGAGGACGAAGCCGGCGAGGAACGAGCCGAGGATCGTGCCGACGGCGTTCGCCGCGTAGGCGCTGCCCACCGCGCGCCCCGCACCGCTGCGCTCGTCGGCGAGGAAGCGGCTGACGATCGGCAGGAGTCCGCCCATGCAGAGCGTGGGGAACAGGAAGATGAGGAGGACCTCGCGGAACTTGTCCCACTCGAGCCCCGCGAAGTCGTCGGCCTCGACCAGGAGCCGAGTGACCCGGATCGGAAGGTCGCCCAGCCGCGCGATCGTGAAGAGCGCCGAGAATCCGATCAGGACGGGGACGAGGCCCAGCGCGTAGCGCGCCCATCTCCGGTCGCCGACCCAGCCGAGCAGTGCGCTCCCGAGCGCGAGTCCCAGGATGAACGCGCCGGCGATCAGCGTGAACGCGTACGTCGAGGAGCCGATGGCCAGGGTCACGGCGCGCGTCCAGGCGATCTGGTAGGCCATGGCCGCGAAGCCGGAGACCCCGAACCCGATCAGGAGCAGGCCGTGGCCGAAGACCGGGTCGGTGTCGCGGTCGCGCGACTCGAGCTCGCGCGGTTCGTTCGCGTTCGAGGTCGATTCGGGGTCCTGTCGCCGGAGGGCCCACCAGGCCCCGAGCGCGATCGATCCGACGAGCAGGTTGACGCCCACCGCGACGGAGTGCGTGGACCGCATGCCGAGGGTCGGGAGGAGGAACAGACCCGCGAGCATCGCGCCCGCGAAGGCGCCGCCCGAGTTCAGGGCGTACAGGCCGCCGATGACACCGCTCAATCCGCGCGTCCGCGAGGTCAGGTAGCGGACGAGGATGGGCAGGGTCGCGCCCATCATGGCGGTGGGGACCACGAGCAGGAGCCCCACGACGCCGAACTGCATCAGGTTGAACGAGACGAGCGAGCTGTAGTGGTTGCGGTAGATCCAGCCGAACAACGGGTCGGCGCCGTCGATCAGGCTCGGGAGGACGAGGCAGTAGAGGCCGATCCCGAGCTCGAGGCATCCGTAGACGAGGAGCCCCCGGTTTCCCCGCGGCGCCAGACGTCCGCCGATCCACGCGCCGAGCGCCAGTCCTCCCATGAACGCAGTGAGGAGGCTCGCGAGCGCATAGGAGGTGTTCCCCATGAGCAGGGCGAGCATGCGGCTCCAGACGATCTCGTAGATCAGTCCGGCCGCACCGGTGGCGAAGAAACAGGCTCCGACGACGAGCAAGAGAGGCCATCCCCATCGACGGTTTTCCGGGCGCACTCCGGAGGAAGCTAGTTCCGGGGGTCGGGGGTGACAAGTGGGGGCAGGGGAGGCGTGCACAACCGGTGGACAGCCGCTTCCTGCGCGTACCGAAGCTAGCTGGCGTTGTAAGCGCGCGCGCTTCGGACGCGCAGGCGGCTGACCACCGGTTGCACACACCGATCTGTCAGCGCGCGGGGGACTCGGTGAACGCGATCCGGCCCCGACGGCGCCAGCCGACGTTCAGGAGCCAGGTTCGTGCCCGCGCGATGGGGGACGCTCGCGGAGCGAGCGTAACGGGGACCCCGCGAGTTGCTTTCCAGCCCTCGAACCACCGCCCGGACGACCACGCATCCACTCCGAGCAGCCGGATGCCGTGACGCGCATGATTCTTCAGCACGTAGACGAGCGCGTTCCGCACCTCCCGCGGCGTGCGCAGGATCCGATCGTGATAGCGGTCCGCGAAGACCTTCCCCTTTCGCTCCCAGAGCTTGTTGAGCGCCTTCGCGACGCGGATCGAGAGGCCCTGCATCCCGCGCGTCAGCGCGTTCCTGTCCTTCGCCTCGACGAGCAGGTGGAGATGATTGCTCTGGATCGAGTACTCGGTCAGCCGGAAACTCGAACGATCGGAACCCGCGCCGAAGGCGCGTTCCAAGACCCTGCGTTCTCGTACGCGCCGAAGACTCGGCAAACCCGCACGCAAGCGCGTAGTCACATGCACCGGAAAGCGCGAAGCGAGCTTCTCGCGCATGCGGTGCGAAACGCGCGCACGTTCTCCCTTCCGTTTTCGCCCCGCTCCCTTCCGCGCACCGCCCCAGCTCTTGAACTCGAAGAGCTCCTGTCGCGAACACTTCTTCTTGCGTGCCACTTGTCCTCCTCGGCGCGCTTGAATGCGCACCTATTCACAGGACGGACGGGGCGGCAACTCGTATCAGCAACTCACGAGAAAACACTCGCAACTCGCATCGTGTTCGAGCGTCTGGTGGGTGTGCAGACGTCGGTGCGAAGTACGGATAGTTCCACGTACCCTCCACACGCATTCCACGACCTCCTCGGGAAACCTCTTCCCCATCCCGCCCGCCCCGAGCGCGAAGCCTTTTCCCGCGTCTCGGAGACCTGCTCTCGCCCGCATCTTCGGGGGTAGGCTTCTGAACCAGAACCGCGACTGCCACCACAGAATGACCACCACGCATCACCTGCACGACACTGCACTCTCGCCCAGGACACGCTTCGCGCTCGACCATGCGCCGGCCGACGACCGGCGAGGTTTTCTCGAGGCCTTCGTCCGTGGAGTCGCCGAGCGCGCCTTCGAACCCTACGCCGAGAAGCTGCCCGCCAAGCTCCTCGTGCGCCTGAGAGCGGCCGTCCAGCGCCAGCTCGAGAGAGAGCTCGCCGGGTCGGCGTGGTTCCAGGCCGAGGCCGCACCTCCCCCCTCCGGAGACACGCTCGAGCTCGACTTCGCCTAGCGCAACGGCGACCGTTCCTCGCTGCTCAGCCGCCCTCTTCCCGGGGTGCAGGCACCGCGTCCAGGTAATCCAGCGGATCGGCGAGCTCGAACCCCGGAGCCGCCCGGATCAAGTCCTCGAGCACTCTTCGGTGGGTGACACCGTAGAGCAACAGGATCCTGTCGCCGGGCTCGGCCATTCGCAGGACGTTGCCGAGGATGCGCCCGTTGCGCCCGTACCACTTCGACAGGGCTTCCGCGCCGACGGGGTCGGCTTCCGATCCTATCCTCGAGGCGAGGACCAGCGCCGAGTGCAGCGCCGTTGCGGCCGCGTCTTCGTTGAAGGAGTGGAAGATATCGGACAGTGAGCTCGAGTCCATGTAGTCCGAGCTCCAGGCGGAATTGGCCCGCAAGTACGCAGCCATTGCCTCTTGCGCGATCGCTCCCTGCCCGTTCCCGGCCGCCCACATGAGCAGGCTCTGGACGTCGATCGGTTCGTAGTGGTCGACGCAGAAGACCTCGTCGTGTCCCAGCTCCCCGGCAAGACGAAACCCGATCTGGTGGCGCTCGTCCGCACGCAGTTCCAGCTCGCCCTTGCGGTAGAGCAGGTACTCCTCTCGTGTGGGGCTCTCCACCGTGGCCTCGAGAGCCACCTTCGTCGGCTCGAAACGAGCCAGGGCTTCGGTGAGCTCTCGCAGCTCCTCCTGGCGCTCGGCCCCGAGCACGTCCTCCACGTTGGGATTGAAGGTGTCCCGCGTCGAGCTCATGTGGAAAGTGCCGAGCACCATGACCTCGATCGATTCGAGCGGGGCCGGAACCTCCGAAGCGGCCGTTCCGGACAATGAGAGGCAGCTCAAGAGAGCGTATGCGCCGATTGCGTTTTTCATGGATTTCTCCTTCTCCGCAAGGAGCCTATTCCCTCTCGCGGCAACGTCGCGTTCGGGTCTCGCAGGTACCGCGTAAGTCGGGAGTACGGCCGACTAGTGCAAGGACGGCGGCGCTCGTAGCGTCCCGCTCAGGAACACCTCGACACCTTCGACGTCCCCGACGGTCGCGCGCACACCGGCGCGGAAGTTCTCGTACTCGTATCGAGGCGTGTACGTGAGCTCGAGGAAGAGGCCGCCGTTGTAGGCCTCGAAGTACAGGTCGTCGAGCGAGCTGCCCGCGACGATCCCGTCGTCGACGCCACCGGCGATGAAGTTGCTGTAGACGCCGAGCGCGGGACGGATGCCGCGAGCATCCACACCGATCCCTGCCAGGAGCTGGTGGTCGATGTAGCCGACGTCGTCCTTCTCGATCCCGGACGCGAGCGGCGTCATCGGGTTCGTATCGCGGAAGGTGCCTTCACCGGTGACGAAGGAGATGTCGGCGCGGTAGACGAAGACGAGCCGCGTCTCCTCGTCGAGCCAGTGGAGGACCGGATCACCCATGACGCCGAGACCGATGCCCCACAGGTCGTCGATCGTGAGGCTCGTGCCCGGCGTCAGCTCGCGCTGGTCGAAGTCGTCGATCTCCTCGCCGAAGATCTGGGCGTAGGCGCGCACCTCCTCGGTCCCGTACGTCACGCGCAGGCCGGCGCGCTTGCGCTCCACGTCACCGATCCCGTCGCCGAAGATCCTCTCGAGGTCTTCGTCGAACTCGATCTCGTCGAGCTCGTGCTCGTCGTAGAAGACCTCCGCGCCCAGTCGGGCATCCGCCCAGGGGTACTCGAGCGCTTCGGGGTCACCCTCTCGATACGGACCGACGCAGCCGCCGACCAGGACCGCGAGCAATGCCGTCGGGGTCGTTCCTCTCACGAGTCCGATCATAGATGCGGGCCGGGCGCGCCGAAAGGACTCCAGGAGTGGTCACCCGGACCCGTCAGCGCGCGGCGTGCTTCGCGAGCCAGGCCCGGGCCTCGTCGGCCGAACGGCCTTCGTCGCCGTACTCGAGGAAGCGCTCGTAGTACTCGCGCGCCCGCACCTCGTCGCCCTTCTTCGCGTGGCACTGTCCGAGCCCGAAGATCGACGGCGAAAAGTCCTGCGCGAGGGATAGCGCGTGTTCGTGGTTCCGGATCGCCCCGTCGACGTCTCCCAGACCCAGGAGACAGCGAGCGAGTCCCTGGTGAGACCGCGGGTCGCGCGGCTCGAGCTGCCAGCAGACCTCGAAGTGGACCTTCGCCTCCGCGCAACGCTCCTGGCCGAGCAGGAGGTACCCGAGCCGGAAGCGCGCATGCGTGTACGTCGGATCCTTCTCGATTGCCTTCGCGTGCAGCTCCTCGGCGCGCGCGTACTCCTCGTCCTCTTCCGCGATCCAGCCCCGTGCGAACAGCCCGTGGACCTCGTCCACCGCCGCGATCTCCTCCGCCTCCGCG
>JAJDET010000252.1 GCA_029259655.1 Planctomycetota bacterium | reverse complement strand
GCCGCCCATGACGCGCTTCGTGGCCATGCAGCTCGCGAGCTCGCACTCCTACGACCTCGCTCCGGCACGCGAGGACTTCGGCTATCGGGAAGACATCTCGATGCCCGAGGCGACGGCCCGCATCGTCGAGCACTTCCGCGGCGGCTGAAGTCAGCGCGACGTGTCGAAGAGGAACAGCTCGCCGATCGACCAGCTCACCCTCGGCGCGGCCCGGACCGTGATCCGGACGTAGCGGGCGGGTCGGCCCGGTAGCTCCAGTAGCAGGAACTCCGGCGGAGCGGCGCTCTTCTGCACGCCCCGCCAGCGCGCGCCGTCGAGCGACGTCTCGATCTCGATCGACGCCGGCCGTTCGCCGTCTCCGAGGTGTGCCGACAGGCCGCCAAGGGATGTCTCCGCCCCCAGGTCGATCTCGATCACGCCCCCCCCGCGCGCTCCGAACCGGCTGCGCGGGTCGCGATCGCAGAGGTTCGACGCCCGTGCCGACGAGACGTCCGTCGTGACGCGCCACTCGCCGGGGTGCAGACCGGCGTCCTCGAGCACGTGGAAGGTGTACCCGGACTCTTCGAAGCTACGGGTTCCGAGGCCCAGCTCTTCGATGCGCCGGAGGAAGGGCTCCATGCGAGTCGCGTCCTTGCCGCGGAAGAAGACTCCCCACGCGACGGTCTGCGTGCGGCGAAACCGCTCGGCGTCCGGCGGGTAGCGCGTGGGCAGCGCCACGATGCCTTCGTCCGTCTCGTAGACGACGCGCGGCCCGGTCCAGCGATCGACGGCAACGGCATCCACGCCCTCCCGCTCGAGGCGTGAATAGAGCGGCGCGAGGTCCACCGTCCCTCGGAACGCCTTGAAAGCGCCGGCCCGTCCGGGATCGCCCTCGCCCGCGCCGTGCTCGAGCACGGTGTAGACGTTGAACGCCAGGAGTGCCGCGAGGAGGAGCGCCGCCGCGGACCGTGCACCGCGCTCCCACAGTGCAGCGAAGCCGGCGCCGAACACGGGGGCGATCGCGACGTAGAGGATGCCGGCGTAGCGCGATGACGTGTCCTCTCCGAAGGAGGTCAGGGCCGCGCAAGCGAGGAACGCGAGCGCGTGGACGGCGTACAGGTCGGAGCCCGAGATCTCTCCGCGCGAGAAGATCGCGGCCCCGAGCAGGTTCTTCCGCTCCCGGAACAGGAAGACCGCGAGCGACACTCCGAACAGCACCAGCGCCGCGAGGCGCCACGTCGTCGCGAGCTCGGTCTCCCACGGGTGGATCACGCCCAGGAGCTGCGGCAGGTGGCTCGTGAGCGTCGTCCCGAGTCCCGATCCGCCGCTACCTCCCTTGCCGAACAGGTGCTCGAAAGTCGCACCGCCCGAGACGATGTTCGCCACCCACATGGGCGCGGAGCCGACCGCGAAGCCGACGACGGCGGGGACGAGCTCACGGGTGAAGAGCCTGCGACGCGAGGACAGGTGGAAGAGCGCGCTCAAGAAGAAGGGCAGGACGAGCAGGTTCAGCCACGCCCCGAGCCCGAGCAGGAGCCCGAGCCCGGCGGCGCTCTTGCGCGTCGGACCGTCTCGCCCGATTCGATGTGCGAGGAAGAGCACGAGGGCCCCGAGCGCGAACAGGGAGGCGTACCCGCCGCGGAGCTTCAGCGACCAGACCACGAGGACCAGCGGACCGAGCGCGAGATAGAGCCCCGTCGCGACTCCGCCCGCAGTCCCGAGGATCCGGCGCGCGAGCACGGTGGAGACCGCGACGAAGACGCCGGCGAACACGAGCGCAGTCAGGCGCAACGGGACGCCGGTCGTCCCCAGGAATCGCACGGGCAGGGCCGCCGCGTACGCCTCGAGCGACCCCATGTAGGGCTGGCCGTAGTACCAGACCGGCCACTCGCGTGCCTGGCCGATGTGGAGCGCCATGCGCCCGATCACCGCCTCGTCCGAATCGATCGACCAGTCGGTGCGAACGGAGACGAAGAGGCGCCAGCCGAGTGCGAGCGCGACGATCGCCAGGAGGGCTCCGAGAGCGTGGCGGTTTCTGGGCACGGACGGGGGCAGACGCTACCGCAGCGGGCGGCCCAGTGTCTCGCGCCCCGTCAGGTAGGGCCGGAGGGGCTCGGGAACGGCGACAGTGCCGTCGGGCCGCTGATGGTTCTCCACGATCGCGATCAGCATCCGGGTCGACGCCGCCACCGTGTTGTTGAGCGTGTGGGCGATGTTCACGCTCCCCTGGGCGTCGCGGTAGCGCAGGTTCAGGCGTCGCGCCTGGAAGTCGTGGAAGCGCGAGGCGGAGTGCGTCTCGCCGTAGCCGTCGCGCGACGGCATCCACGTCTCGATGTCGAACTTCTGGACGTGCGGCTGGCCCAGGTCGCCGCCGCACACGTTGACGACCCGGTAGGGCAGCGCGAGCGCGCGCACGATCTCCTCGGAGTTGGCGAGGATCCCGTGGTGGTGCTCGAGGCTCGTCGCCTCGTCGGCGACGTCGATGATCACCTGCTCGACCTTCTGGAACTGGTGCACGCGGTAGAGCCCCTTCGTGTCCTTCCCGTGCGTCCCGGCCTCGCGGCGGTAGCACGAGGACAGCGCCACGTAGCGCTTCGGAAGCTCGTCGTGCCCGAGGATCTGACCGCCGTGGAAGGCCGTGACCGAGACCTCGGAGGTCCCGACCAGGTAGAGGTCGTCACGATCGTCCGTGCGGTAGGCCTGGCTCTCGCCGCCGGGGAAGTAGCCCGTGCCGACCATCGTCTCTCCGCGCACGAGCGTGGGCACGGTGATCGGCACGAAGCCCTTCCCCACCATGACGTCCAGCGCGTAGCGCATCACGGCGCCCTCGAGCAGGGAGAGGTCGCCGAGCAGCACGTAGTTCCGGCTGCCCGCGAGACGCGCACCGCCCTCGATGTCGAGCCAGCCTTGCGAGGTGCAGAGCTCGATGTGATCGAGCGGTTCGAAGTCGAAGTGCGTCGGTTCGCCCCAGGTCCGGAGCTCGACGTTGTCACCGTCGTCGGCGCCGTCGGGGACCTCCGCGGCCGGAAGGTTCGGCACGGTCAGCATGAGCTCGTCCAGCTCGCGCCGCAGGCCGGAGAGCTGCTCCTCGGCCTCCTTGAGCTCGCCCTACAGCGCCTTCTGCTCCTCGAGCAGGCCCGGCCGGTCCTCGGGCGTCGCCTTGCCCATCGCCTTGCCGGCGCTCTTCTGTTTCGACCGGAGGTCGTCGACGCTCCGGCCGAGCCCGCGCCACTGCTCGTCGAGCGCGAGGATCCGGTCGACGTCGCACTCCATGTGCTTCTTACGCGCCGCCGCACGCACGAGGTCGGGCTCGGCGCGGATGATCTTGATGTCGAGCACTAGTGTCCTGGGTCAGAAGTTCGTTTGCACAGGTCGCTCCACTGGTGGTGCCTGGCAAGGCGCGACGACGAGGCGTATTCGTGGATACTCGGAGGAGAAGCAACGCAGCCAGGCGCCGCCAGGGGCGCGAGATGTGCGAACGAAGTTCTGACCCAGGACACTAGTTACCGCCGGCCTTGCGCCAGCTCGACTCCAGCTTCCCGAAGAGCTTGTTCTTCTTCTCGATCAGCTGGACCTCGACCTCCTCGTCGTCGGTTCGCTTCTTGAGCTCGATGTCGAGCGGGAACCAGGCGATCTGGAGACCCTCGTTCTGGATGCTCTCGTAGTCCCGGACCGTGTCCATCTTCACGCCGCGTCCGCCCTTCTTCGTCCCCGCCTTGCGCACGAACGCCTCGGGCTCGAGAGTGCAGTTCCACAACCGCTCGTAGCGCTCCTTTGCGCTGCCCACGATGGCGATCGTTCCACCGGTCACCTTGACCACGCCGCCCCCGTCGGTCACGTCGAAGTCGACGTCGAACGGCGCCCCGATCTCGATCGTGGTCGTCTCACCGGGATTCACCGTCCAGGTGTCGGTCCCCTTTCCGGAGAGGATCATGGCCTTCTGGACCTGCTTGCGCTTGCCCTTGCGCACCTCGCCGATGAGGAGCTCGTAGGAGCCGGCGGGGACGTCGATCCCGCGGCTGCCCCCCGTCATCACGTCGAAGTACGAGTACTGGAAGGTGCCGGTGCCGCGCACGACGAAGTAGAGCGGCTTGATGCCCTTCGCGCTGAGCTTGAGCGTGCCCGTCTCGAGCTGGGCCTTCGAGGCGACGACCCGCGTACCGTTCTGGTCGGAGAGGAGCTGGTACCACTGCGATCCGAGCTCGATGTACTCGCTCCACGGCACGGCGCGCTTGGCACCGCCGACGACGATCGTGTCGAAGATGGGCTGCACCGACTGCGGCGTGAGCCCGGGGTTGCCCCACCCGACGGGCGTCGAGCCGTACACGCCGTCCATGTTCTCGTCGATGACCTGGATGCTCGTCCCGTCGACCTCGCCGACCATGCTCCCGGCCGGGCCGACGAAGAGGCTCATGAACGCGTCGCTGGGCTGCATCGGGAGGCCGATCCCCTGGTAGACCTCGGAGTCGGTCAGGACGATCGACAGGAAGCCCCACTTGCGCAGGCTGTCGCCCTCGCCGAGCGTGACCTCGGTCGCCTCGATGTTTCCGGTCAGCGTGATCTCGACCTCGCCCTTGCCGTCGCGGTCGGCGTCCATCGCGACACCCCCGCTGGTCCGGATCATCTGCGGGCCCTTGTCTCCGAACGTGTAGAAGTCTGTCGCGCTGCCGGGCCGCTTGAAGGAGAGCTGCCGCCAGATGATCGGGAGCTCGAGCAGCTCGAAGCCCGGTCGGAGCGGGTTCTCGATGTCCTCGAGGATCGAGAAGGTGAGGTCGTAACCGACCTCGGGTCCGAGCGAGGCGCCGGCCTTCTTGCGCGTGAAGCCCTCGGCCGCCGCCTTCTCGCTTCGCTCGGCCTCACGCTCCTTCGAGCCGAGGAGCTGGTCGGCGCGGAGCTTGGCCGCGGAGTAGAAGCGATCCTTGAGGTCGATGCGGTCGCGCGCCTCGACGCAGTTCGCGAAGCCCTCGCCCGCCTTCTCCAGGTTCGCCTTGTTGCCGCGCACGCCTTCGTCGTACGCCTGGGCGATCCGCCACCAGCACTCGGAGACGTAGTAGTGGTCTCCGGCCTGGGAGAACGCCTCGGCCAGCGCGGCGAACTGCTCGCAGGCGACGTCGACACGCTCCCAGTTCTTCTCCGCCGTGCCGGCCTGGAGCTCCCGCTGGATCTTGATGAAGTCCTGCTTCTTCTCGGATCGGAAGGCCCGCACCTGCTGCCGCATGAGGGACAGGTACTCGTACATCTCGTTCGCGAACGAGGAGTTGAAGGCGATCTTCCAGGCCTTGCGCAGCCCCTCGATCTCGTTCTCGAGGCGCTCGCTCGGCTCCCGGCCGTTGGCCTCGCAGAGCTCGATGATCAGGACGGTCGCGGTGCCCTGGTTGCGACGCACGAGATTCTCGATCTCGGATTCGGCCCGGGCGTCGAGCGCCCGCCGATAGCGATCCATGAACGCGTCGCGATCGAGCTCCTCCTTCTGAAGGGGTTGGAGGGCGTGGGAGGGCGTGGACGCGGGCGCGGGGGGCGCGGCGAGGGCCGTCAGGGCGAGGGCGAGGGCGGTGAGCATCATCGGGAGGACTCCTCGGAGCGTAGGGACGTCGAGTCTACCGGCCGCCCGCGAGAGGGGCCAAGGAGGGTGCGGCGAAGGCGGGTCCCCGGGGCGCGCACGCCCCCCCTCGCGCACCGGCGGATGCCGGCCCGCGCGAGGCAGGCGCCCCAGCGCCGGTCCCTCGTGAGCCGACCGCCCGAGGCGGTGTCGGCGTGTCTCATGAGGTACTTCCGCCCGCCGGAGGCATCGCCGCGGGTACCGCGGCTTCATCGGAGTGGGGTCGTGGTGCCTCGCAGTCGCGTGTCGTACCCGGCGTGACGAGCCTCGGAGGCTCGCGGCGAGGCGTGCGCGTTTCTCCCCGCAGTGCCGTACTCTCCGCGCACCGGCGGATGCCGGCGCGCGCGAGGAAGGCGCCTCAGCGCCGGTCCCTCGTGAGCCGACCGCCCTAGGCGATGTCGGCGTGTTTCATCAGGTTTCTTCCTCCCGCCGGAGGCATCGCGCCGGGTACCGGCGCATCCTCGGCGGAGTGCCGTGGT
>JAJDET010000251.1 GCA_029259655.1 Planctomycetota bacterium | reverse complement strand
CCGCCCACGAGGAGGGCATCCTCCACCGCGACGTGAAGCCGAGCAACGTCATGATCACGCCGGAGGGCGCGCCGGTCCTGCTCGACTTCGGGCTCGCGCGGGAGATCGACACGGCCGCGCAAGACCTGACGCTCTCGGGCGAGGTCCACGGAACGCCGGAGTACATGTCGCCCGAGCAGCAGAGCGGCGAGTCGCTGGACCGGCGCTCGGACGTCTATTCCCTGGGGTTGACGCTCTTCGAATGCCTGACGCTGCAGCGCGCGTTCGGACGCGTCGACGTCGGGCGCCCGCCGGAGCAGCGGGTCCTCCCCCGCGCCCGTTCGAAGAACCCGACCGTACCGGCCGACCTCGATGTCGTCCTCGAAACCTGTCTGGAAGTCGACGTCGCGCGTCGCTACCCGAGCGCGTTCGAGCTCGCCGAGGAGCTGCGGCGCGTGGCCGTGTACGAGCCCGTCAGCGCGAGGCCGGCCAGCGCGGGACTGCGTGTGCGTCGCTGGGCTCAGCGGCATCCGGCGCTGGCCTCGACCACGCTCGGCCTGTTCGCGGTGCTCGCGACGGGACTCGCCGGCGCTCTGGTGCTGCTGTCGAGCGAACGGGAGGCGCTCGCACGGGAACGGGACGCGCGCCAGCGGGCCGAGGGGCTCTACTGGGGCGCGGTCGCTTCCGTCCTGACCCGGGACGAGCCGGCGCTCGGGCTGGCGGCGAGTCGACGAGCGAGTGAGCTCGCACCGAGCTACTTCAGCCGCAGCGCGATCCTCGAGGGGCTCTGGCGATCTCCGATGCGGACGGAGCTCGTCGGCCACGAAGGACGTGTGCAGTCCTGTGATGCGCGAGGCAGGCTCGTCGCGACGGGCGGAGAGGACGGGGTCCTCCGGCTGTGGGACGTCGCGACGGGCGAGCTCGTGCGCGCGCTCCCGACCGAGGTCGCCATCATGCGGATCGCGTTCGACCCGAAGGCCGAGCGTGTCGCCTCGGGTCACGCGGACGGTTCGGTGCGTCTCTACCGGACGAGCGGAGAGCTTCTGGCAGCGGAAGCGGTCCACACGGGACGGGTCCTCTCGCTGACGTTCGATGCGCGCGGCGAGCGCTTGCTCAGCGGTGGGTGGGATCACGAGGCGCGCGTCCTCGACACCGACCTCGTGACGCAGCACGTGCTCCGGGGCCACCGTGCGCCCGTCCGGGTGACCGGCGACCGAACCGGCCGCTTCGCCGTGACCATCGGCTTCGGAGAGGCCGATCTCGATAGCACCGAACACTCGGTCCGGCTGTGGGACGTCGCGGTCGGAGAGCTGGTTGCCGTGCAGGAACACGACGCGCCCGTGACACAGGTTGACTTCTCACCGCTGGGTGATCGATTGGCGAGCGTATCCCTCGACGGTACGTGCAGGGTCTGGAGCGTCCCCACACTCGAGCTCCTGCGCACGCTCGACCACGACGGGAACGCAGTGAGAGCCGTCGCTTTCACGCCGGACGGAGCGGGGGTGGTGACGGGCTTCCAGCCGGATCCCCACGCAAGGGGGCCCATGTCCGCCGGTGCGGCGCTGTGGGACGTGGAGGGCGGGGAGATCGTCCGCGCACTTCGCGGCCACGAGCACCGCCCGGTCTTCCTCATCCGGTTCAGCCCGGACGGTCGCCGGTTCTTCACCGCGTCGTGGGACCGGACTATCCGAATCTGGGGTGCCGAATCGTGGAAGGAGCAGGCCGTGCTCCGCGAACCGGCTGGCCTGCAGAACCTGAGCTGGGGCGAGGACTCGGGAATGGTCGCCTACACGGCCGTCTCGCGGGCGTTTCTGTGGCGGCTCTCGAGGACTGCGGGGATCCGCGCGCTCGTCGGGCATGGCGGTTCCCTTACCTGGGCGGCGTTCACCGGGGACGATGAGCGCGTCGTGACGACCTCGCGCGACGGGACCGCCCGTGTGTGGGATGCTGCCACGGGCGAGGAGCTCGGCCGCATGGACCACGCCGACGAACCCGTCACGTCGGCCGTGCTGGCCGAAGACGACTCGCTGCTGTTCACGGGGACGGAAGCCGGGACCACGCGAGCGTGGAGCCTCGCGGGAGACCTGCTCGGTACCTGGTCGGACCACGACGGGGAGGTTCGTCGCGTGCTCGTCGCGCCCGATCTCGACGTGTGGGTCTCGGCCGGTGCGGACGGCCTCGCGGTCGCGCGCGCGGCGGATGGGCGACTGCGCTTCGCGCTCCCCCACCCAGCGCCGCTCTCGGTGGCGGCGGTCGGACGAGGAGGGCGGCTCGCGACGGGATCCGAAGACCGCACGGTGTGCGTCTGGGACCTGGTGTCGGGAGAGCTCTCGTGGCAGTGGAGCTTCCCGGAGGATCCGAGGGGCCGAAAGATCCTGGACCTTGCCTTCTCCCCGGACGGCCGCGCGCTCGCGATCGCCGGTGACGACGGAGGCTGGAGGTCGTTCGATGCGGCGACCGGTGAGCTTCTCGCGGAAGGAGCGACCTGGACGGTCGGCGACCTGGAGTTCAGCGCGGACGGCTCGAGGCTGCTCGCCACGCGGAAGTGGGGTCCGGGCGTGCGCGTGTTCGACGCGGCGTCGGGTCGAGAGCAGGTCTCCTACGCGGGCCACGGCGAGAAGATCGCCGTGGGACGCTTCCACCCGAGGGAGCCGCTCGTCCTCTCGGGCTCTTTCGACCACACGGCTCGCCTGTGGCGCGCCGACCGCACCGAGCAGTTCAGCCGCCTCCCCGCTCACGACGGCCCCGTCGTCGTGGCCGAGTTCAGCCACGACGGGACGCGCGTGCTGACGGGCTCGACGGACGGAACCGCCCGCATCGCGCCCGTGGACCCCGTGCCGGAGGCTGGCTGGGGCGTCGAGTCGGCGGATGTCGAGAAGGCGGTGAAGGCATTCGGGCTGGGTCTCGGGGACTGAAGAGGACTCTTCCGGGATTCCTGTCCTCGAGGGAGGCCCTGACTTCATGTCTTGCAGAAGGACGAGACCTCTCGGTCCGCTCCGGATCTCGCACTCGCCCTCCATCCGAAAGAAGGTCGACATGAAGCTCCTCCAGCGCAGTCTCGCGGCCGTTTGCCTGATCGCCGTTCTCCACCCGGTTGCGCACGCGCAGTCTCAGCTCTTCACCAAGATCGACTGCAGCCAGCTGTACAAGCCCGGAAACGATCCGTGCGACCCCATCCTCGTCTCGGACTCGGGGTGCTTTCCCTTCAACACGTTCTGTGCCTCCGACTACTACTTGCCCGCGACCTGCGGGGACATCACTCGGAGCACTTTCTTCGAGTGGCAGCCCGCGACGAACGGGACCTACTACCTCGACACGTGCGGACAGACGAGCGTCGACACGATCCTCGTCGTGTACACGGCCTGGCCTTGCACGTTCAGCCCCTTGGAGCTCGACTGCAGCAACGATCAGTGCGGCAGACAGAGCCGAGTCGTCATCGAGGTGACGAACGCTCCGAGCGAGGTCTTCACGATCCGCGTCGGAAGCAGGAGCGGTACCTCGGACGGAACCGGGAGCCTCTGCATCCGCAAGGAGGGTTCTCCGGCCCAGGAAGGGATGATCTTCGCAACCTGCTTTGCGGGTCCCGCCAACCAGCCCAACGCGAGTGGGTTCGTCCTGGGCCTGATCGACACGCGCATTCCACCGATCCCCGGCGCACCGGTCCCCGTCGTGGACACCAACTGGAAGGCGCCGATGTTCCACAACGAGAGCGGATCTCCGGAACACGTCTGGAACGCCGGCAACCTCGGGCAGGTGTTCGGCATCACGCTCGACGCCGCCTCTCCACCCAACGTCTACGTGTCTTCGACAACCGTCTACGGCGACATGACGCCCTGGCCCTATCCGACCGGCGGCTTCGGGCCCGGCGGTCCCGGTGCCGTCTACCGCATCGACGGTGTGAATGGCGAGATCTCCACGCTCCTGCAGACGGGCCCTCCGGGCTGGACGTCGGTGCAGGCGATCGGCACGAACCTGCTCCCGAACGACATGGTCAAGGGCCCCGCGCTCGGCGACGTGTGCTACGACCGTGACCATGACCAGTTCTTCGTCTCGAACTTGGAGGACGGATCGATCTACCGCGTCTCCCCCGCGGGCCTGGTCCTGAGCGTGTTCGACCCCTTCGGACCCGACGACGGACTGCCGGGCTTCGCTCCGCTGGGAGAACGCGTGTGGGCCGTACAGAAGAGATGCTGTTCGCTTCCGAGCGCGCCCGGCATGGTCGGCGTCCTTCAGAACAACGCGCAGGACCCCAACTGTCGCTCGCTCTTCTTCAGCGTCTGGCAACGCGACGACGCACACCAGTTCCACCCGGGAATCGGTCCGGCCGTCGATGGGAACTCCGTCTGGAGGATCGAGATCGACGCGTCCGGAGAGTTCGGCGGCCAACCGACACTGGTGACGGTGCTCCCCGCGTACAACATCCCCGGGCCTGCGACATGGTCCTCGCCCGTCTCGGACATCGCGTTCAGCGGCGATCGGATGCTCCTGGCCGAACGGAGAATGAGGGACGACTACGGGTTCGCAGCCCACTCGGCGCGCGTGCTCGAGTACAAGCTCGAGTGGGACCCGTCCGAGCTCGTTTGGACATTCGAGCGACTGATCTATGTCGGGGAGTACGGGGTTCAGAAAAACTGCGCCGGGGGGGTCGACTATGACCCCGACCAGAACGTCTGGGCGAGCGGTGACGCCCTGCACTTCGCCACGGGCGACTACATCTACGGGGTGCAGCGCATCCCGAAGAAGGGGAACTCGGGGCTCTCCACGACGGAGAGCTACCTCATCGATCTCGACGCCGATACGTCCTTTGCCTCCGCGCTCGTGAACAAGGGGCTCGTTGGCGACGTCGAGAGCGTCTCGAAGGTCTGCGGCACGCAGCCGCCCTTCCCCGTGCCGCCCCCCTTCTTGCGGAAATACTCCTCGTTGCGGCAATCGTGGGACCTCGAGGCGTCGCTCTCGAAAGCGCCTTAGGGCCGGCGCGTGATCCAGAGTCTCTCCCGGGTCCCGGGTCGGGCCGGGTCTCTTGACCGTCTAAGAACGAAGGCTGGCCCTTTCCGGGATTCCTGTCCTCGACGGAGGCCCAGGCTTCATGTCTCGCAGAAGGACGAGGGAGCGCCGGGCGTCACCCGGCCCCTCGCCCTGTTGGAAAGGCAGGGAACCATGCAGCTATCGATCCCCGGGTCCAAGGTGCTTCTTCGTCTCGCGCTCGCGTTCGTCGTCTTCCCGATGCCTTCGATCGGTACCGCTCAGACACCGGAGAGGGCCGGCGCGACAGGGGACGCGGCGGCCGCCGCCAGCGCACACGAGATCCTCGCCTGGGGCGACTGGGACGGCGACGGCCTGGAGGACGCGTTCGCACGCGACTCGGCGGGGCGCGACCGCATCCTGCGCAACAACGGAGATGGCGCGTTCGAGGACGTCAGCGAGACCGCGCTCTCGTGCCTGGAGTGCAGCTCCGTGGACGGGCTGTGGATCGACGCGGACGGCGACGGCGCGCTCGATTTCTACGCACTCACGGCCGACGGCCGGAGCCGGCTGCTCCTGAACCTGAACGGTGTCCTCGAGGACGTGGCCGACGCGGCGGGCCTGCTGCACGACGCAGCGGCCGTGCAGGCGCACTGGATCGACTACGACGGCGACGAGCGCATGGACCTGCACGTCGTGACCCGCACGGGCGACCTCCTGTTCCACAACCTGGGTGCGCTCGTCTTCGAACGGGTCCTGTTCCCGGAGGTTCGCGGTCTCCCGATCGGCGGCGATGGGGACTCCGTGATCCGCGGCGTGCCCGCGGTGGGAGTCCCGCCCCAGGTCGTCGACGACGGCTCGTCCGGGCGTCGACCCGCCCCGGCAGGTCCTTCACGCCCCCGTTCGGTGCGATCGCCTGCCGACGTCGCTCTCCGAGACGGGACTCCCCGCGGCCCGGCCGCCCTGGACCCGGACCAGCTCGGGGCGCCGACAATGGCGACGCTCTCCGGCCCCGTCGGGAGCCTGCCGTGCGCCGCCGGCATCGTGGATGCGAACACGGGCGACTGCGTCCAGGCATCGACGCGTCCGACGCTCGGGAATCTCTATCCCATCAGCGTGAACCTGTTCGTGGGAGGCAGCGGCCGGGTGGGCATCGGCACGACGAGCCCGGCGGCGAGACTGCACGTGGCCGGTACGGGGCTCATGAAGGACACGCTGACGCTCGATCCGCCAGGAGACCAGGCGCTCGACGTCGCCACGGGGAGCATCTACAAGGACGGCGCGCTGTTCATCCACACCAGGGGCGGCTCGTTTCCGGACACCAACACGGCCGTTGGGCGGCAGGCCATGGAGAGCGTCACGACAGGACCCTTCAATACGGCCGTCGGAGGCATGGCGCTCTCCTCGCACACGACGGGCTACTCCAACACGGCCGTCGGGTACTTCGCGCTGACCGACAATACCGATGGCGGTTTCAACACGGCTTGCGGGTCAGCAACGCTCTCCACGAACACGAGCGGCACATCGAATACGGCCATCGGAGTGGGAGCACTGTTCTACAACCAGGACGGCAATTCGAACACCGCCAGCGGGGTATCGGCGCTCTTCGAAAACACGAGCGGCGATAGCAACACGGCAACCGGGTTCGAAGCGCTCAGGTACAACACGACCGGCTACAGCAACACTGCCGATGGTTATCGAGCACTCCGGCTGAACACGACCGGAGAATGCAACACGGCGATCGGGATCAACGCGCTCGCCAACAATTCCACGGGTCGTGAGAACATAGCGATCGGCTACGTAGCAGGCGCCGCCGTTTCGACCGAAAGCTACAACATCGCCATCGGCAACCAAGGCGTCATCGGTGAGAGCAACACGATCCGGATCGGCAGGTCGGGCACCCACACCAAAGCCTTCATCGAAGGGATCCGCGGCAAGACGACGGGCAACGCCAATGCCGTCCCCGTCCTGATCGACAGCGCCGGCCAGCTCGGCACGGTGTCCTCCTCGGCCCGCTTCAAGGAGGACATCCGCGACATGGGCGACGCGAGCGCGAAACTGCTCGACTTGCGCCCGGTACTCTTCCGCTACAAGCAGGAACGGGACCTCCCGAACGGCGGCAAGGTACCTCCCGAGTACGGACTCATCGCCGAGGAAGTGGCAGAGATCTTCCCGGACCTCGTCGTCTACGACGAGGAGGGCGCGCCCTTCACGGTGAAGTACCACGTCCTGAGCTCGATCCTGCTCAACGAGCTGAAGAAGGTCCATGCGCGGTCCGGGCAACAGGAACGTCTCCACGCGCGGGATCAGGAGGAGCTGCTCGTGAGACTCGAGGATCAGGACCGAGCCCACGCCCGTGCATTGGAGGAGT
This sequence comes from Planctomycetota bacterium, assembly GCA_029259655.1. Taxonomy (GTDB): domain Bacteria; phylum Planctomycetota; class UBA1135; order UBA1135; genus OFTM220. The sequence goes on along the minus strand of JAJDET010000251.1, from coordinate 10,725 downwards.
TGCGTGCGAGGCTCGCGATGCTCGAAGGCCGGGATGCGCCGCACGCGGCACGCACGGACGCTCCCTAGCGAGCACGCGCCGAGTGCCCTCGGCTTCGGCCTCGCGTGGGCCAGACCGAGGGCGACTTTCCTCGGTTTCCTGTCCTCGAGCGGCTCCCCGGCTCCATGTCTAGCAGGAGGACGGTGCCCTGTCGGTCCTCTCCGGATCCCGCACCCGCCCTTCCAGCCGAAGGAAAGTCGACATGAAGCTCCTCCAGTGCGGTCTCGCCGCTCTTGGCCTCTTTGCCGCCCTCCACTCGAGCTCCCACGCGCAGGGCCAGCTCTTCACGACGATCGACTGCAGTCAGCTGTACGTGCCCGGAGACGACCCGTGCGATCCCGTGCTCGTCCCGGACGTGGGGTGCTTCCCCTTCAGCACGGTCTGCCGGTCCGAGTCGTTCCTGCCCGCGAGCTGCGGGGACATCTACCGGGACGTCTTCTTCGAGTGGGCTCCGGAGACGAACGGGACCTACTACGTCGAGACCTGCGGCCAGACGAACGTGGACACGATCCTCGTCGTGTACCCGGTCTCGCCCTGCATGATCAGCGCGCTGGAGCTCGATTGCAGCGACAGCGGCTGCGGCCGTCAGAGCCGGGTGACGATCGAGGTGACGAACGCTCCGAACGACGTCTACACGATCCGGGTCGGAAGCAAGGACGGCACGCCGGACGGGATCGGCAAGCTCTGCATCCGCCGAGAGCTCGATCTCCCCGCGAAGGGCGGGATGCTGTTCGCAACGAGCTTCGGCGGGAGCAACGGCCAGCCTTCACCGAGTGGCTTCGTCCTGAGCCTCGTCGACACGCGCCTGCCTCCTCTCCCGCCCAACCCGGTCCCGATCGTAGACACGAACTGGAGCGCGCCGATGTTCCACAACGAGGACGCGGCCACGGAAAACGTCTGGAACGCCGCCAACCTGGGTCAGGTGTTCGGCCTCACGGTCGACAACGACGCCGCCCCGAACGTGTACGTCTCGTCCACGACCATCTACGGCGACATGACGCCGTGGCCGTATCCCGCCGGGGGCTTCGGGCCGGGCGGACCCGCAGCCGTCTACCGCATCGACGGGGTGACGGGAGACATCTCCACGCTGCTCGCGACGGGTCCGCCGGGCTGGACGGCTTCGCAGGCGATCGGCACGAACCTGCTCCCCAACGACCCGGTCACGGGTCCCGCGCTCGGCGACGTCTGCTACGACCCGGACCACGACCAGCTCTTCGTCTCCAATTTCGAGGACGGCTCGATCTACCGCGTCTCCACCGCGGGCGTCGTCTTGAGCGTGCTCGACCCGTTCGACCCCGACGACGGCACGCCGGGCTTCGCCCCCATTGGGGAGCGAGTGTGGGCCGTGCAGAAGCGCTGCTGTTCCGGCCACGGGGATCCGAACTCCCCCCCCGGCATCGTTCCGACGATCACCCAGCAGCCCGGCTGCGGAGCCCTCTTCTTCAGCGTCTGGCAGTCGAACCAGACGGTCAGACTGCGCCCGGTATTCGGTCCGCCGATCGTCGGAAACTCCGTGTGGAGGATCGAGCTGGACGCGTCCGGCGAGTTCAGTGGATCGCCCGCGCTGGTCGCGATCCTTCCCGAGTTGTGGCCGTTCCGATCGCCGTGGCCCTGGTCCCCGCCCGTCTCCGACATCGCGTTCAGCGGGGATCGCATGCTCCTCGCCGAGCGCGGAATGGTGGGGACCGGCGACTACGGAACCGACAATCCCGGTTCGGCACGGGTCTACGAGTACGAATCCAAGTGGAGCCCGTCCGGGCTCGCGTGGGTACAGAAGCGGAGGATCTCGGTCGGGAACGGGTCACGCGTTAGTGCCGGCGGCGTGGACTACGACCTCGACCGCAACGTCTGGGCGAGCTCACTCCTAATGAACCCTTTCCTCCAGGGATTGCAGCGCATCCCGGAAGCGGGCAACTCCCCGGCAACCAGCACGACGACGAGCTACCTCGTCGACCTCGACGGTGACATCTCCTGTTGCGGTCGTCATCTGGTCGGTGACGTCGAGAGCGTCTCGAGAACCTGCGGTTCGCTCCCGGCCTTGCCCATCCCGCCCTTCTACCCGTCGGGTCCCGGGAGTCTCGGGCCGCTCCTCGGGAGCTCGCACTAGCCAGCAGCCGGAGCCGGCGCGGCGGCGTGCAGTCGACGCCGTGTCGCCCCGTCTGTGCATCGCCTAGCGCCACTCGCCCGACAGCACGAACGCGCCCCACGTGCTCGGCCGCGGCTCGCCTCGTTCCAGGCGGTTGCGCTCGAGCATCGCGAGCTGCGCCGCGCGCAACGCCTGGTGCCGCCCCATCCCGTTCAGCCACAGGTTCTCGTAGAAGTCGCGCATCAGCTCGGCCGTGGACTCGTCCTGCACCGACCACAGCGAGCTCACCACGGTCTTCGCGCCCGCCGTCTGGAAGGCCCGCCGCAGACCGATCAGCCCCTCGCCCGACTGCGGCCGACCGAGTCCCGTCTCGCACGCCGACAGCACGACCAGCTCGACCCCCGAGAGGTCGAGCCAGCCGACCTCCTCCGCGGTCAGGTAGCCGTCGTCACCCTCCCCGTCGTCGCGGTTCGCACCGGCGCACACGAGCCCCGAGAGGAGCCCCGGGTGTCTGCCCACCAGGTGCCGCGCCTCCTCGCTCAGACGGGTCGGCGCCGCCTCGTTCCTCGCCGTCCCCCACAAGGACGGCATCCCCTCGGGGTGGAAGTAGCCGTGGGTCGCGAGGTGCAGCACGCGATGGCGCGGGAGCTCGTGCTTGAGGCGCTCCTCGCTCGGCTCGGTCCTCTGAAGCAGGAGCCGGCGACCGTCTTCGCCGAAGACTCGCAGGTGCAGGTCGGAGACCGCGCGAGATTCGGGGCCGGTCGCCGGGAGCTCTTTCCAGGCCCCGTCGAAGTCACCGCGCAGCGCGATCGACGATCGCGAAGAGGCCGCCAGCGCGGAAACGTCGGAGGAGCGACCGTCGAAGTCGATCGCTCCCACGGCGAGGAGCGAGTCCAGCTCCGCCTCTCCTCCCGCCCCGCGCGTGACCAGCGATGCGGCGTCCGCCAGGTAGACGAAGGAGTAGCGCTCGATCGCGAGCTCGCCCTCGGCCAGGGGCAGCGTCTCGAGCGGCAGCGTTCCGAGGAACGCGTCGGGTGAGACGAAGACCGTCTCGATCCCGCGCAGGTGGGGCGCGATCGGATCCCAGAGCAGCTCTCGCAGACCGCTGGACGACGGAGCGCCCTCCTGAGTGTCGGCGACGAACCCACGCGCGACGGAACGCAGGTCCGGGTCCGCGATCTCCTGCAGATGCGCACGAGTCGCCTCCTCGATGGGCACCAGGAGCCCGAAGTCGATCTCGATCGGGCTCTCCAAACCGGCCCTGGTGATCCACGCGGTGAGTCGCCTGGGGCGAATGGAGCCCTGTTTCCCGGCGCCGGGCCGGTAGGTGTTGTGGGCGAAGAAGTCGATCAGGACGGATCCCGGCTCGAGCGCCTCGCGCAGGTCCACGAACCTCGTGGCCTCGAGCCGTCCGCCGCCCTGCAGGAGCTCGCGCTCGAGACGGCCGCGCTCGTTCCGCAGCTCGAAGAGCCTCCGGTCGTGCTCCTCCGGATCGCGAACGTCGCTCACGAGCGCGAGCCGCGAGAGCTGTGCCTGGCACCGGTGCAGGTCCTCCATGCGCTCCTTCGCGTCCGCTCCCATGCGCGCCATGAGCTGTTCGCGACTCGCCAGGAGCAGACGCCCGACGCGACCCTTCCAGCCCAGCACGGCTTCGTACGCGTCCGTCCTGGCAGCCGGATCGCCCAGCTCCCGCGCGAGGGAGAGCTGGAGCTCGAGCTGCCACAGGAGAGCGGCGAGGTAGGGATAGCGATCGCTCTCGCTGAAGGAGGCCAGGTTCATCTCGACGCGCGGTGCACTGCCCGAGTAGGCGCGGCGCGCGAGCGTCCAGGCGGCTTGCAGATCGCCCTGGTCGCTGCGCAGCTTGGCGAGGCTGCTGAGGACCTTGGCCGTGCCCGGGTGATCCGGTCCGATGTGCTCTTCGGCGTAGGCTGCGGCCCGCTCGCCGTACTCCTGCGCGGACGAGAGCTCGCCCTTGCTCGCGAGCATGATCGACATGTTGGAGAGGACGGCCACGGTCCCCTCGCCGCCGAAGCCCCGCTCCCGGATCGCGAGCGCGCGCTCGTACAGCGGCCAGGCGGCGTCGAACTCGCGCTGGGAAGTCAGGAGCTCCGCGAGGTTGTTCAGGCTGCCGGAGAAGTCCGGGTGCTCCGGCCCGATCCGCTCCCAGATGTCGATGACACGCTCGTAGTGGGCGCGCGCCGCGGCGTACTTCCCCTGGGAGTCGTACAAGGTCGCCAGCCCGTTGAGGACGTTCGCGGTCGACGGGTGGTCGGGACCGTGCACGCGCTCGTTGATCGCGAGCGCCCGCTCGAACAGCGGTCCAGCTGCGTCGAGGTCGCCCTGGGACTTCAGCAGTCCGGCGAGGCGATTGAGGCTCACCGCCGTCTTCTCGTGATCGGGTCCGAACGCACGCTCCGAGATCGCGAGCGCCCGTTCGAGCAGGGGCCGAGCGGACGCGTACTTCCCCTGCGACACGAACAGGTTCCCCAGGTTCTGGAGATCGTTGACGAGCTGCGGATGATCTTCCCCGAGCACGCGCTCGCCGATGGCGAGGGTGCGCTCGTACATCTCCCTCGCCTCCTCGTCTTCCCCCTGTGACCGGAGCGCCGCGGCCAGGTTCCCCAGGCTCCGCAAGGTGCGCGGGTGCTCGGGTCCGAGGACGCGTCGGCGACTCTCGAGCGCGCGCTCCAGGAGAGGCCGCGCGGCGTCGTCGTGGCCCAGGGCGTGGTACAGGCTCGCGAGGTTGTTGATGCTGGACGTGGTTCCCGGGTGGTCGGGACCGAGCGCGCGCTCCTGGTAGGCGATGACGCGCTCCATCAGGGGAACGGCGCCTGCGAAATCGCCCTGTTCGCGAACCACGATCGACAGCTGGTTCAGCGTGGCGAAGGTCTCCGGGTGGTCGGGACCGTGGACCTCGACCTGGCCCTCGAGCAGCCGTTCGTAGCAGCTCCGGGCGCCGGCGAGGTCGCGTATCTCCTCGAGCATGAGGCCCAGGCTCTGGAGGGCGCCCAGCGTGTCCTGGTGCTCGAGGCCCAGCTTCGCCTCGCAGATCGCGAGCGACCGTTCGTACAGGGGGCGCGCAGCCGCGTGGTCCCCGAGGTCGTCGAACACGAGCGCCATGTTGTTGAGCGCGACGGCGGTGTTCGGATGGTCGGGACCGTGGATCCTCTCGCTGATGGCGAGCGCGCGCTCGACGAGCGGCATCGCGGCCGCGTTGTCCCCCAGCATCTGGTACAGCCCGGCCAGGTTGCTCAGGTCGGAAGCGGTGTCCGGATGCTCGGGGCCGTGCACCTTCTCGCTGATCTCGAGGGCGCGCTCCCAGCTCGGTCTCGCCCGCTCGGGCTGGCCGCGATTCATGAGCAGGAAGCCCAGCTGGTTGAACGCCAGAGCCAGGTTGGCGCTCTCGGGTCCCTCGTGGCGTTCGACACTCTCGACCCGCCGCTCCGCGTCGTCGAGCTCGAGGTCGGCGGCGGAGGGAGCGTCCGCCGCGCCGCGCTTCAGGAAGAGCTCGAACGGTCCGCGCCCGTCGTGCAATGCGCAGGCCTCGACCCGATGACTCAGGCCCGCTTCGAGCTCCACGACCAGCTTCGCGTGACGCCCAATCAACCCGTCGTCGTCTTCCGCCAGCACGAGCCCGGCCGCGTCGCGCAACACGAGGTAGCCGTCGAAGTAGTAGGACCGCAGCTCGAGGGTGTACGGACCGGTCTCGTCGACCTCGATCTGAAACGCCATGCCGACCGTCGGAGCGTCCGCGTAGCGCGTGACCAGGGTCTCGGTCTCGACGACCGAAGCGCTCTCACCGAGCACGCCCTCTTCGACCCTATCGACGACGAGCAGCGTGGGTTCATCGCGTGCCTGCGCCTGGGCCATCGACGCGAGGATCGGGATCGCCGAAGCAAGCTGGACCAGGAGGAGGCGCATGGGAACCGGAGCCTATTCGAAGCCCTCGATCCCCGAAACAGGGCGGCGCTCGATCGTCACGCGCGGTGGATCGGCCGCGCTACCGGGCGTCGGTCGCCGCCGCCCGCAGCGAGTCGCGCCACTCCCGGGTCGGCCGGTGTCCGAGCTCTTCGATCGCACGCCGGGCGTCGACCGACCGCTCCACCGACGCGAACGCGAGCAGGAACGGATCGAAGCGCTCGGCGGTCGCCTCGCTGAGGGGCGCGAAGCGCGGCTCTCGCCCGAGCAGCGACGCGACGAGCGTGAACAGCTCCTCGACGCGCGGGCGCTCCTTCCCGGCGAGGTTGTAGACGGCGCTCGAGCCGCGGCCGAGGACGAGCTCCAGGACCACGTCGGCCACGTCCGCAGCGTGGACGATGTCGACGCGAGCGCCGCCTCCCTCGACGCGCGGCAGCTCGTGGTGCAGGACGGCCGCCGCGAGCTCTTCGAGGAAGCGCGTCCGTCCGGGTCCGAAGACGGGCGGCAGGCGCAGAGTGACGGCCCGCCGGCCGAGGGCTCTGCGCGCGCGCTCCTCCGCGTCGAGCTTGGACCGCGCGTACGTTCCCGACGAGCCGACGGGGTGGTCCTCGTCGGCGTCGACGAACGCACCGTCCGCATAGACGGCCGCCGTGCTGATCGTCACGAAGCGCCGCACACCGGCCCTGGCCGCGGCGTCCGCGAGGTTACCCGTACCCACCGCATTGACGCGTTGCAGCGCGCTCTCGTCCCCCTCGAGCAGCGCCGCGGCGTGCACCACACCGGCCGCCCCGCGGACCGCGCGGTCGAGCGAATCGGGATCGTAGACGTCGCCCGTGGCCGCGACGACTCCGGGGACGTCGCATTCGCGCTCGTGAACGAGGACGCGCACGGGCCGACCCGCGGCGACCAGCCGAGCGGCGATCGCCCGCCCGACGAGCCCCGATGCGCCGGTCACGAGCCAGGTCTCGATCGCTGCTCCGCTTGCGCTTTCCACCCGCTCTCTCCGTCGCGGTGCCGATCGCACGGCATCGCGCTCCCATTCTGCACCGCCCCCCCGGCACTGGGCCGGGGGTTCCACGCGATTCCCCGGGATCGGACGTAGAATCGAGCGGCGCGCGGCGCTGCCGGCCTCCGCCCGGCGCACGACCGAGCATGCAAACCCTGACTCCGCCGAACGCGCGCGAGCGCGTGGCCTTCATCATCCCCGCCTGGACGCCGGCGGGAGACCTCGAGGAGCAGGGCGTGCCGTTCCGGTCCCTGACCGTCGGCTCGGCGCTCTACAACGACGGCTTCGAGCTCGTCTACTTCGACCAGTCGGTCGACCTGCCGCACCCCGGGCGCGTGGAGGAGTTCCTGGCTGAGCTCGGGTCGTGCCGCCTCGCGTTCATCTGGCTGAACGAGCTCTTCCCCGCACAGCAACTCGAGCACACGCTCGCCATCGCCAACGTGATTCGCGAGCACGTCCCGGGCGTCGAGATCGCCGTCGGCGGATCCGCGATCACGCTCCTGCCCCCGGAGTGGATCGAGGCGACGGACGGGTGGCCGGTGGACTACTTCCTCGTGGACTACGGCGAGCACAGCGCTCCCGCGCTCGCGCGCGCCGTGCACGGACGGGGAGAGCTCTCGGACGTCCCCGGGCTCGTCACGGCCGACGGTCACGTCCCCAGCCGGGCGGTCGCCCGGATCACTGCCGACGACTTCACGCTCTTCCGCGAGGTCGATCTCACACCCTACGTGCAGCAGCACGGCGGCATCTTCGGGAACGGCGTGCCGACGCTCGCGATCTCGACGAGCCGCGGCTGCGCGAAGGGCTGCGCGTTCTGCTACTGGACGAACTTCAAGGCGTCGATGCTGCGCGCGGAGGAGATGATCGAGATCTTCGCGTTCCTGCGCGAGCGCTACGGCGTCACGCAGTACCACATCGCCGAGCTGGACTTCATGGCCGGCCGTCGGCGTCCGCTCGACTTCGCGCGGCTATGGCGGGAGCGGCTCCCCGATTCGTACTGGTTCACGCTCGCGTCCCCCATCGACTGTGCGCGCTACGACGACCGGGAGCTCGACGTCCTGGCCGAGGGCGGCTGCGGCAAGATCGAGCTCGGTACCGAGACGGGGTCCGCGCGGATGCTCGCCCGGATCGGCAAGAGGCACGAGCCGCGGTATCCGCTGGAGCTGGCCCGCAAGCTCCTCGACCGGGGTGTCGCGTCGATGCACAACTTCATCTTCGGGTTCGTCGACGAGGAGGAGCCGGACCGGCGCGCCAGCCTCGACCTGATCCGTGACCTGCAAGCGCTGGACGACAAGCTGATCACGTTCACCTTCCGCCTCTTCCAGCCCGCTCCGCACGTCCCCATGGGCGACGATGCGATCGACCGGGGGCAGACGTTCCCGACGAACCTCGACGAGCTGATGACCTATCGCGGCGGCTACGGCGGCGGCGAAGAGCGCACGATGCCGTGGCTCGACTCCGCGACCGAGCTCCACGTGAAGGAGCTCACCGAGTACTTCCTGCCGATGATCATCTCCAAGCGGACCTTCACGCCGCCCTGGAAGGACAGGCTCTACCGCGGACTCAAGCGAGCGGCGTTCTGGCGGCTCTCCAGCCACCGGTACGGTTGGCCGATCGACGAGCGCCTCTACCGGCGCGTGTTCGAGCCCGGCCTGCTCGATCGCACGTACATCCGCTGAGACGTCCCTGAGCAGTGCGGGACGTCGCGAGAACCCCACGCCGAGGACCGAGTTGCCGCCGTCGTCGCTCGGTCCCATCGAATCGCGAGATTCTCGCGCGGCTGCCGGGAAGAAGCTCTGCACGGCGAATAGTCACCGGCGACGGCCGTTCTGCCGGCGTCGCGGTCCGCGTCGCATCGGACCACCAAGAACTCGAGCCGGAGTCGGACCGATCATGAAGCCCCTCGCCAAGCGAGTCGTCGTTCTCGCCCTCGCCGTCACTCTACCGGCGTCGGAGCTCTCGCCCGTCATGGCCCAGGCCGCCGACGACGGGTCCGTCGACTTCGGAACCGTCTTCGACGAGCACTGGATCCAGCTGCGCGACAACTACCCGTACTTCGACCTCTACGGCGTCGACTGGGAGGCCGAGCGCGCCGAGCACCGCCCGCGCGCGGTCGTCGCCGCCGACCCGACGGAGTTCGCGTGGGAGATGGCGCGGCTGATCGCGTCGCTGGACGACCCCCACGTGGAGTACATGCCGCCCATCCCGGTGATGAAGGACTGGTCGATCCCCGACGTGCGGACGGCGATGATCGGACGCAAGCCCTACATCGTCGACTGGAAGGAGTACGAGCCTCTGGTCGGTCCGCCGCCGTTCGATGACGACCCGCGGGTGTGTCCGGAGGTCGTCTCGGTCCAGGGGACGCCGATGGGGAGCGCCGTGGACATCCTCGTCGCGGGTCCGGTCGGCACGACCTGCGAGCTCCGGCTGCGCTGGCCCGACGGCAGCGAGACGGACCACGACATGCCTCGGCCGGAAGTCAGCAACCTCCCGCCCCCGAAGAAGCACTTCGGCGAGCGCTGGATCGTCACGGGCCGCGTGGGCTCGATCGGTTACCTGCGCGTGAAGACGTTCGACCCCTCGCGCGGCACGCTCGGGCCCGCCGGCAAGATGACGCCGATCCTGCGCGGGCGGCTCGCGGAGCTCTCCGACACCGACGCGTTGATCCTCGACCTGCAGAGGAACGGCGGCGGCCTGGTCGGGGCCTCGGACCCGTTCCTGTGCCACTTCCTCGAGCGCCGGCGGAGCTATCGCTGGGGGAACTCGGGCGGCCAGAGCCGCGTGCTCGTCCCCCGCTCGCCGCCCTACACCGGCGCCGTTGTCGTGCTGGTCGACGAGCACAGCGCGAGCGGCGGCGAGTGGGCGGCGCGGATCCTGCGCGACGCCGGCCGCGCGCAGGTGGTCGGTGGACCCACGGTGGGCGCCGAGGCCGCGGTGCAGAAGTCGACGGCGACCGACGGCTCGACGGTCCGGTACAGCGCCTGGCCGATGGAGGAGCCGGGCGTGACGCCGTTCCAGGGTCGCGGAGTCGAGCTCGACCACGCGGTGCCGCTCACGATCGAGGCCGTGCGCGAGCACGGCTACGACGACGCGCTGGCCCGAGTACGCCGCGCCCGCTTCGCGAAGGCGTTGGAGGTGCTGGGTGCGCCGGCCGGAGACCTCGACGCGCTCGTGGCGCTGGCGGACGACGCGGATCGCGAGGACGAGCGCTGACGCGCTCGGGCGGCGCGGCCCCTACTGCCACTCGATCGTCGCGGGTAGCTCGATGCGGTTGGTCCCGCGGCGCTCTCACGAGCGGAGCGCGCCAGGCGCTCCCGCTCGTGAGCCGACCGCCCTAGGCGATGTCGGCGTGTTCCATGAGGTTTCTTCCGCCCGCCGGGAGGCATCGCGCCGGGTACCGGCGCATCCATCGGCGGAGTGCCGTGGTGCCGCGCAGTCGCGTATCGCACCCGGCGTGACGAGTCTCGGACGCTCGCAGTGAGTCGTGCGGGTATCTCTTCGCGGTCGCGAACTCTCCGCGCACGGGCGGATGCCCGCGCGCGCGAGGAAGGCGCCTCAGCGCCGGTCCCTCGTGAGCCGACCGCCCTAGGCGATGTCGGCGTGTTTCATCAGGTTTCTTCCTCCCGCCGGAGGCATCGCGCCGGGTACCGGCGCATCCTCGGCGGAGTGCCGTGGT
>JAJDET010000026.1 GCA_029259655.1 Planctomycetota bacterium | reverse complement strand
CTCCCAGTATCGCGATGCTCGTCGGGCGAAGCCCGCGAGCGAGTGCGCATTGCGACGTCCCCCACCGACGTCCCCCACGTGTCGACGCCTCCCGACGCCTCGCTTGCGCGGCGCAGCCCGCGCAAGCATCGCGAAGGCATTCCGCCCCCCCGACACCTGCAACCCGTGGAAAGCAACCCGTCCGAGGGCACCCCGACACCAGCCGGTGAAGCCGCGGTACCCGCGGCGATGCCTCCGGCGGGCGGAAGAAACCACATGGAACACGCCGACACCGCCTAGGGCGGTCGGCTCACGAGGGACCGGCGCTGAAGCGCCTTCCTCGCGCGCGCGGGCATCCGCCCGTGCGCGGAGAGTACGGCACTGCGGGGAGAGACCCGCACGACTCACTGCGAGCGTCCGAGGCTCGTCACGCCCGCGCCGCGATCAGCGCACCCATCCTCCCCGTCCCCCCTGCGCCGCCATGCGTCACATCGCGCCGATGCGAGAAGAAATCGCGCTCATCCCCCCACGTGCAGCGATCGGTGACGTCGACCTGCGCGACACCGGCACGCACGAGCGACAGTCGCGCCGCCTCGCGCAGATCGACGTGCGGACGCCCTCCCGGTCCCGCGTGCACGGCCTCGACAAGACCCTCTTCCTCGAACGCGCTCGCCACTTCCGGCCCGACCTCGAAGCGCGCGAGCGAGAGGCACGGCCCCACGGCCGCGACAGCTCCTCCACCCAGCATCCCGAGCGCATCGAGTGCGCGCGGGATCACGCCCGCCACGAGACCGCGCCAGCCGGCGTGAACGGCGGCGACACGCGTGCCGTCTGCACGCGACACGAGAACGGGGACGCAGTCGGCGACGCGAATCAGGAGGAGCTGGTCGCTCCTGGAGCTGACCAGCACGTCGGCCTCCGGCGGCGGCTCCAGCGCGACCTCTCCCGGCTCGTGGACCCGGTCGCCGTGGACCTGCCGGACCCGCTCGAGTCGGGCGCCCTCCGCACCCGCGACCCGTGCGAGCAATCGCACGGTGTTCGCGTCGAGCGCTCCGGCATCGAGCGTCGCGCCACCGGGTCCGCACCGCGTCGTGAAGAAGTGCGGCACGCCGAGCTCCTCGAGAGAGGGCGCGCGGTAACCGGCGAAGCCGTCCGGGAGCTCGAAACGCGTCAGCCCACCCATGGCTCGAGCATGGCCCGCAGGCCGTACGCGGCCATCACGATCCCGAGCACGTCGCCGGCGACGGGCGCTCGACGGAGGCCGAGCGGGCGGTCATCCCGGACCGGCGTCGGGTCCTTCCAGACGCTGGAGGACGAGAACGGCACGCTCGACGTCCTCCTCCGGTACCAGGACCTGGGGGCCCTGGCGCCCGGTGGGTACCAGCTCACCCAGCGCGCCCTGGAGCGAGCCTCGCGTGACGTTGGCCTGGATGCCCTCTTCCTCGAGAGCCCCTTTCACGATGTAAGCGTGGGCCACGTCGCGCGCGTTGAAGACCTCGACGAACTGGGTCATGAAATCATTGCTCCCTTCCAGGAGAGCATACACCTCCCGCCGCTCAGCCGCGCCAGGTCCCGCGGCTGACGGCCGGCTCGAAGGTCGCGAGCTCGGGATCGCGCGGATCGATCACACGTCCTTCCTCGGCCGAGCGGTAGCAAGCCGCGAGCAGACGCGCGACCTCGAGGCCGTCGTCGAAGGACAGCTCGGGCGTGTCGCCGCGCGCGAACGCGCGCGCGAACTCGCGGTTCTCGCCGACGTAGCCGTAGTGTGCCGCCTCGTCCGGCACGACCGGCATGAGCCCGACTTCCGCGTTCTGCTTCTCGAGCAGATCCTCGCCCTCTTCGCTCGCGATGCGGCGCGAGAAGAAGACCGAGAGTCCCGTGTCGAGCGTCGAGAGGTTCATCGAGTACTCGGGGCCGAGCAGCTCGATCGTGTGCCGCAGGCCGGCCCCGACGTAGCTCCAGGACGTCGTCGCCTCGGTGATCACGCGCTGTCCCGCGGACGTCTCGTACACGGCGCTCGCGCTCGCGTAGTCCTCGCTCGGGGACTTCGTGTAGTCCACCTCGGGGCCCATCTCCTCGGCGAGCTGCGCGGCGTACTTCGGCTGCGTCCACTTGAGCGCGCCGATCCGGGCGGTGACCTCGACCGGTGTCAGGCTCGCGCGCGGGGCGCCCGGCTCGGTCAGGAGCCAGCGCGCCGTCTCGAGGCCGTGGCACATCATGTCGATCAGCGCGCCCCCGCCGGTGCGCGTGCCCATCCAGAACCACGGGCTGTGCGGACCCGAGTGCTCCTCCGCGGCGCGGGCGAGGTACGGCCGGCCGGCGAGCGGCGCGCCGCGGCGCCAGAGGATCTCCTTCCCGCGCTGCACCGCGGGGACGTAGATCATGTTCTCGAGGTAGGCGGTCGGGACGCCGGCCTCGCTCGCGAGCTCGACCATCGCCATGGCCTCGCCCAGCGTCCGCGCGAGAGGCTTCTCGCAGGCGATTCCGAGGAGCGGCTCCGAGCGACGCGCGTTCCCGCGCACGATCGCGCGCATCACGTCGAGCCGGGCGTCGTTCGGGCAGTTGATCCAGATCGCGTCGACGCCAGGGTCCGCCGCCATCGATTCGGCGTCGTCGAACACGGTGGCCTCGCCGACCGCGAGCTCCGACGCGAGTCCCGCGAGCTCCTGCGCACTCTCCCGCGTGCGACTCTGGACGCCCGCGACGACGACGCCGCGCACCGCGACGAGCGCCTGGACGTGGAAGCGCGCGTTGAAGCCCGCGCCGACGATCCCGATTCGAAGGGGCGTACCGCTCATGGCACCCAGTCTATCGCCTCAGGCGTCGGGGTCTTCGCCGGCCTCGGGCTCGAGGAAGTACGCCCGCTGCCGGACGGTGACCACCACCAGGAGCGCGATGAAGAGCGTCGCCGCGACGAACACGCGAACCGGCTCTTCGATCCATTCCATCTCCCCCTCACCGAGCTCGACCGCCTGCGCGGCCGCTGCCTCACGGAAGGCATCGTGCATGCGCTCGGGTGCCAGAGAGGCGCACGCGATCCTGGCCACGATCCGGCCCCAGGAGAGCGCCAGGTCGACGAGCACCAGCCGGAAGCCCAGGGGTCGAGGTCGCACGACCAACCAGGCGCAGACGAGGTCGAGTGCCGTGATCGTGGCGACCACGAGCATCTGCACACGCCCCGCCCCGAAGCCCTCGTAGAAGAGGTAGAAGGGATCCTGCGTGATGTTCGAGAGCTGGGATCCGCCCTGGACGAACGACCACGAGAAGACGATCAGCAGGATCCAGAGCGCGAACGGACGTGAGGGTCGGCTCATCGCCCGGGCTGGAGCGGCGTCATTCCTCGCTCGCCTTCTTCCGCGTTGCCATCCAGACCGTGACGGTGACCGCACCGACGACCCCCCCCGTGATGGCGGGGTTCGACTCATCGAAGAGCAGGTGCTGGACCGCGACACAGGCAACCGCGGCCACGACGGCGATCAACAAGATGCGCAGGATCATGACGGGAAGCCTAACAGGTTCCCGGACACTCTCCCGTGATCTGCGCCCGCCGGTCCCGTCTCAGTCGACGGCGACGGACCCCGTGTTCAGGAAGTCACCGTTCAGCTGCTTCGCTTTGCTCTCCCACAGCCGCCGGCCCCCGAAGCGGATGACGGCGCTCACCGTGGCACCGAGGAGCGCGGGGTCCGCGAGGGACTCCGCGGACGAGCTGGCGTCCAGGCCGCGGATACGCGCCCAGCCCGTCTCGAACTCGCCGACCCCGTTGCAGTCCGAGTCGAGCTCCGCGGGATCGTCCGGCGTGTTGAGGGCCAGGAAGGTCTGGTTGAACACGAGGCTGATGCAGCTCGGTGTCGCGAGGCTGTTGGCACCGGGCGGAGGCAGAGTGGTCATCACGGGATCGCCCAGGCAGCGCTGCATCCAGCACTGAAAGGACACCGTGGCACTGAGCGCGAACTCGTTGTCGTTGAAGACGTCCAGGGCCACGGAGGCCTTGTGCTTGGGGCCGCCCGTGAGGTTGATCAGGATCAGGCTCCCCCCCACCGTCGCGACGAAGGAGTCGAGGTACAGCTCGTCGGGGATGCCCTCGTATTCCAGGCCGTCGAAGTCGAGCTGCTCATCTCCGTCCAGATCCGTGGCAGAGGTCTCGGTGCAGGGCGACTTGAACGGGATGGCGTTCATGGTGAACGCTGCACCGGTGTGGTCGACGACGATCTCGGAGCCGATCAGATGGTCGAAGGCCCAGGCCTCGTCGAAGGCGCTCGGATCCTGCGCGCTCACGACGAGGTAGCCCGCCGTACGGGGGCCGGCGTTGTGGCACGTGGCCAGGACGCACAGGGTGTCGCCGGGAGTCAGGTTCTCGACGCGGTTCATGACGTCGCAGTGAACGATCTCGCCGTTCTGCTCGACCGTGTTGACGTACTCGAAGTGCACGTTGGTCGAGCCACCCACCGGATCGAGGTTCGTATTGGTGACGCAGATCACGGTGATCCCGCCGAGGCCGCTCTTCTGAACGGTCTGTCCCGTGTACTGGACGGGGTACACGAGGGCGCTGCCGGGGGTCAGCCCATCGGCCAGGGCGGAAGGACCTACGGCGAAAGCCGCCAGCGCGGTCGTCAGAACGAGGAGGGCTTTGTTCATCGCTATCGCCTGGTCTTGCGCCGGTGCCTCAGTCGACGGCCACGGACCCCGTGTTCAGGAAGTCGCCGTTCAGCTGCTTCGCCTTGCTCTCCCAGAGGCGCCGGCCGCCGAACCCATAGACGCCGCCGATGGTCGCCCCGAGGAGGGCCGGGTTCGAGAGCGACTCGGCAGAGGAGCTCGCGTTGAGCCCGCGAATGCGGGTCCAGCCCGTCTCGAAATCGCCGATCCCATCGCAGTTCGTGTCGAGCTCGGCGGGGTCGTTCGGCGTGTTGAAGAACAGGAAGCTGTGGCTGAACACCGGGCTGATGCAGGTCTGTGCGACCCCGACGGCGTTGGCGGCCTCCGGCACGCTCGCCTGCTCCTCCCCCAGGCAGCGCTGCATCCAACACTGGAAGGACACCGTGGCGCTGAGCGCGAACTCGTTGTCGTTGAAGATGTCGAAGGCCACGAATGCCTTGTGCTTCGGCCCGCCCGTGAGGTTGATCAGAACGAGGCTCTGGTTGATCGCGGCGACGAAGGAGTCGAGGTACAGCTCCTCGGGGATGCCCTCGTACTCGACACCGTCGAAGTCGAGCTGCCCGTCGCCGTCGACGTCCGTGGCGGATTCCTCCGCCTGGAGCGACTTGAACGGGATCGCGTTCAGCGTGAAGAACCCGCCCGAGAAGTCCACCACGACCTCCGAGCCGACCAGGTGGTCGAAGGCCCAGGCCTGGTCGAACACCTCGGGATCCTGCGCGCTGACCACGAGGTAGCCGGCGTTGTCGATGTCCGCGTTGTGGCATCGGGCCAGGACGCAGAGGTTGTCCGCGGGCGTCAGGTTCTCCACGCGGTCCATGACGTTGCAGTGCACGACCTCGCCCTTTTGCTCGACAATGTTGACGTACTCGAAGTGGACGTTCGTGGAGCCGCCGATCGGGTCGAGGTTCGTGTTCGTGATGCAGATCACCGAGAACCCACCGATGCCGTTGGCGCTCGCACCGACGGGTGTCCCGTTGACGCCACCCGTGTACTGGACGGGGTAGACGAGCGCGCTCCCGGGGTTCAGGCCGTCGGCGAGAACGGTCGTGGCGAGGGCCGAAGCGGCCAGCGAAGTCATCAGGGCTCGGATGGTGTTCTTCATGGTTGAGATTCAGTCGACGACGACGGTGCCGGTGTTCAGGAAGTCACCGTTCAGCTGCTTGGCCTTGCTCTCCCAGAGGCGCTTTCCGCCACTGCCGAGGGCTCCGCTCACCGTCGCGCCGAGGAGCGCCGGGTTGGCGAGGGACTCGGCCGACGAGCTGGCGTCCAGGCCGCGAATGCGGACCCAGCCGGTCTCGAGGTCGTTCAGGCCGTCGCAGTCGAGGTCGAGCTCGGCCGGATCGTCCGGCGTGTTGACGGCCAGGAACGTCTGACCGAACACGGGGCTGATGCAGATGGACTTGATCGCGAGAGCCGTGGGTGACGGAGGAACCCAGGTGTCGACGTCATCGGCCAGGCAGCGCTGCATCCAGCACTGGAAGGAGGTCGTCGCGCTGAGCGGGAACTCGTTGTCGTTGAAGATGTCGAAGGCGACGGTGGCGCGGTGCTTGGGGCCACCCGTCAAGTTGAGCAGGATCAGGCTCGAGTTGATGATCGCGACGAAGGAGTCGAGGTACAGGTCCTCGGGGACGCCCTCGTACTCGACACCGTCGAAGTCGAGTTGCTCGTCACCGTCGACGTCCGTGGCGGATCTCTCCTCCGCGGGGGACGAGAACGGAATGGCGTTGATCGTGAACATCGCGCCGAAGAAGTCGATCACGATCTCGGAGCCGACCAGGTGATCGAAGGCCCAGGCCTCGTCGAAGGCAGCGGGGTTCTGCGCGCTGGCGACGAGGTATCCGGCGCCGAGGGTCACCGCGTTGTGGCAGTCGACCGCGACGCACAGCGTGTCTCCCGGCGTCAGGTACTCGACCCGGTTCGTCACGTTGCAGTGGATGGCCTCGCCGCCCTGCTCGACGATGTTCACGTACTCGAAGTGGACGTTGGTCGCGCCATCGACCGGGTCGAGGTTCGTGTTCGTGATGCAGACCACGGTGAAGCCGCCGAGAATGGAGCCGTAGGGAGCGGAAGGTGCCGAGAGCGCGGCGCCCGCGTACTGGACCGGGTAAACGAGGGCGCTACCGGGGTTCAGACCGTCGGCGAAGGTCGCCGTCGAGGCGGCGAGCACCGTCATCACGCAAAGGAACTGCTTCTTCATCGCTGGGTTCAGGTCGGTGAGATGGGATTCAGTCGACGGCCACGGTGCCGAGGTTCAGGAAGTCGCCGTTCAGCTGCTTGGCCTTGCTCTCCCAGAGGCGCCTGCCGCCGGAGGAGAAGAGACCGCTCGTGGTGGCACCGAGCAGGGCCGGGTTCGGGAGGGACTCGGCGGACGAGCTGGCGTTCAGGCCGCGGATGCGGGCCCAGCCGGTCTCGAGATCGTTGAGCCCATCGCAGTCGAGATCGAGCTCCACGGGAGCGTTCGGCGTGTTCTTGAGCAGGAAGGTCTGGTCGAACACGAGGCTGATGCAGTTCTGGGACGCGAGCGTGAACGCGTTGACGTTGTCGTAGTCCCATTCGTCGCCGGCGCCGTTCGACTCGGCCAGGCAGCGCTGCATCCAGCACTGGAATGACGTCGTCGCGCTGAGCGCGAACTCGTCGTCGTTGAAGACGTCGAAGGCCACGATCGCCTCGTGCTTGGGACCGCCCGTCAGGTTGATCAGGATCAGGCTCGAGTTGACGGCCGCGACGAAGGAGTCGATGTACAGCTCCTCGGGGATGCCCTCGTACTCGACGTCGTCGAAGTCGAGCTGTCCGTCGCCGTCCACGTCCGTGGCGGAGCTCTCCTCGCAGGGCGAGGTGAAGGGGATCGCGTTGACCGTGAACATCCCGCCCAGGACGTCGACCACGATCTCGGAGCCGATCAGGTGATCGAATGACCAGGGCTGATCGAAGACTTCGGGGTCCTGTGCGCTGACGACCAGGTAGCCCGCACCATCGGGGTTCGCGTTGTGGCACGAGACCAGGACGCACAGCGTGTCGGCCGGCGTCAGGTGCTCCGTGCGGTTCATGATGTTGCAGTGCACGACCTCACCGTTCTGCTCGACGGTGTTGACGTACTCGAAGTGGACGTTCGTCGAGCCGTTGAGGGGATTGAGGTTCGTGTTGGTGACGCAGATCACCGTGAAGGCGCTGCTCACGAAGCTCTTGCTCGTGTAGGCGGGCTGGAGCAGACCCGCGTACTGGGCGGGGTAGACCAGCGCGCTGCCGGGCGTGAGCCCGTCGGCCAGGGCGGTCGAAGCGAAGGCGGAGGCCGCCAGCGAGGTCGAGAGTGCGAGCAGGAGCTTCTTCATCGGACAGACCGGGGAGCCCGGGGACGGGCATTGAGCCCGAGGCGATCCGGGGCGGACCGCTGTTCGGGCGACAGAGACCTGGGGGAGGACCGCGGTCGGCGACGCTCTCTCCCGGGGGGGACGATTCCCTCCGCGTCATCGGGGACGGGTTCCTCTGTCTATTCCTACCCCGCTCTGCACGTCCAGGTCGGGGAGAGCGGTGATACGCTCCTCCGCCATGACCACGGGCCACTCGCGACGGACGCTCCTCCTCGGCGGTATCGCGGGCGCCGGGATCGCCTGCCTCTCGCGCGCGGGAGAGCGCGGTTCCGGGCGCGACGAGCTGTTCGGGATCTCCCTGGCCCAGTGGTCGCTGCACCGCGCGCTGCAAGGCGGTGCGCTCGACCCCCTCGACTTCCCGCGTCACGCCCGCGAGGTCTTCGGAATCGACGCCGTCGAGTACGTCTCGACCTTCTATCCGGGGAAGGCCGTCGACTTCGACTACCTGGGGCGGCTGCGGAGGCGCTGCGAAGACGCCTCGGTGCGGAGCCTCCTGATCATGATCGACGGCGAGGGCGACCTCGGCCACGCCGACGACGACGAGCGACGGCGCGCGGTGGAGCGGCACTTCAAGTGGGTCGCGGCAGCCCGCTTCCTCGGCTGCCACGCGATCCGTGTCAACGCACGCGGAACGGGCACGCGGGAGGAGCAGGCCGCGCGTGCCGCGGAGTCGCTGCACAGGCTGGGGACGGTCGCCGACGACTACGGGATCGACGTGATCGTCGAGAACCACGGCGGGCTCAGCTCGAACGGGGACTGGCTGGCCGAGGTCATGCGGCGGGCGGACCACCCGCGCGTCGGAACCCTGCCCGACTTCGGGAACTTCCGGATCGCCGAGGGCGAGTGGTACGACCGATACGAAGGCGTGCGCGAGCTGATGCCCTTCGCGCGTGCGGTCAGCGCGAAGTCCCACGACTTCGACGACGACGGCTACGAGCGCCACACCGACTACCGGAAGATGCTCCGGATCGTGCTCGACGCCGGGTATCGCGGCTACGTCGGGATCGAGTACGAGGGCGGAGAGCTCGACGAGGCCGACGGCATCCGGCGGACGAAGGCGCTCCTCGAGCGGGTGCGCGCAGAGCTGGCCCCGGAGTACGAGTGATCCCGGTCGCGCTCATCCTCCTCGCCCAGGACGGCGGCGACTACGCACCCGACGTCCGTGAACCGGACGGCACCGGCGCGGCCGCGATCGAAGCCATGGAGGTCCCCGAGGGATTCCGGGTCGAGCTGTGGGCCGAGGAGCCGATGCTCGCGAACCCCGTCTGCCTGTGGGTGACGGGCGACGGCGACTGCTACGTCGGTGAGACGTTCCGGCACACGAACGGCGTGCTCGACATGCGCGACTTCATGGACTGGCTCGAGGAGGACCTCGCCTCGACGACGGTCGCCGACCGCGTCGCGATGATGGAGCGCCACCAGCCGGAGCGGCTCGAGGAGTGGAGCGCCGAGCACGACCGCATCCGGCTCTTGCGCGACACGGACGGGGACGGACGCGCCGACGAGGCGGTCGTCTTCGCCGACGGCTTCACCGGTCCGGCGGCGGGGATCGGCGCCGGCGTGCTCGAGCACGGGGGCGACGTCTACTACACGTGCATTCCCGACCTGTGGAGGCTCGAGGACACGGACGGCGACGGGCGCGCCGACGAGCGCGAGGTGCTCTCGACGGGCTACGGCGTCCACATCGCGCTGCTCGGCCACGACCTGCACGGGCTCCGGATCGGGCCCGACGGGCGGCTGTACTTCTCTTCCGGCGACCGCGGTTTCAACGTCGAGACAAGGGACGGTCGAACGCTCGAGAACACCGCGAGCGGCGCGGTCTTGCGCTGCGAGCTCGACGGTTCGGGCCTCGAGATCGTGCACACGGGCCTGCGCAACCCCCAGGAACTCGTCTTCGACGAGTACGGGAACCTCTTCACCGGCGACAACAACTCGGACAGCATCGACCGCGCGCGCTTCGTGCAGGTGGTCGAGGGCGGCGACAGCGGCTGGCGCTACTCCTACCAATGGATGGAATCGCCGCGCGCGCGCGGGCCGTGGAACGAGGAGAAGCTCTGGCATCCGCACTTCGCCTGGCAGGCGGCCTACATCGTCCCGCCGATCGCCTGGATCGGGTCGGGACCGTCGGGGCTGACCTACGACCCGGGGACGGGCCTGCCGGAGGAGTTCGCGCGTCACTTCTTCCTGGTCGATTTCCGCGGCGGGCGGAGCTACAGCGGCATCCACGCCTTCGACCTCGTCCCGAAGGGCGCCGGCTTCGAGCTGGGCGAGGTCGAGCCGTTCCTGTGGAACGCATTGGCGGTCGACGCTGACTTCGGCCCGGACGGCGCGCTGTGGTTTTGCGACTGGGTCGAGGGCTGGAGCAAGACGGGCCGCGGGCGCGTGTACCGGATGTTCCATCCCGACGCGGTCGCGACCGACGCGGCGCAGGAGACGGCGCGCATCCTGGCCGAGGGCGTCGCGCACCGCGAGCCGGAGGAGCTGACGCGCCTCCTCGCGCACGCCGACCAGCGCGTGCGCCTGGCGGCCCAGCTCGAGCTGGCCGGCTGCGGCGACGAAGGCCACGCGCTCCTGATGCGCACGGCCTGGACGGGACCGAACCTGTTCGCGCGCCTCCACGGGGTCTGGGGGTACGGGCACGCGGCTCGACGGTTCGACGCCGATCCCGAGGCACTCGTCTCCCTGCTGGGTGCCGAGGAGATGGAGATCCGCGCTCAGGCAGCGAAGGTCGCCGGGGACCTGAGGCTGGAAACGGCCGGCGACCTCGTGCTGGCTCTGCTCGACGACGGGAGCGCGCGTGCCCGCTACTTCGCGGCGATCGCCGCGGGGAAGTTGCAGCTCCGCTCCGCCTTCGACGCGCTCGTCGCCATCCTCGAGGAGATCGGCGAGGAGGACCCCATCCTGCGCCACGCCTGCATCGAGGGACTGACGGGGTGCGCGAGCGAATCCGACATCGCGAGACTCGCCGAGCACCCCTCCTCCGACGTGCGGGTCGCGGCCGTCGTGGCGCTACGACGGATGGGCTCCAGGCAAGCAGCGCACTTCCTCGAGGAACAGGGACCGCGTGTGATGCTCGAAGCAGCACGTGCCCTCCACGACGATCCGGATGTTTCGGGCATGGACGAACTACGTGGCATGAGTCGCGTCATCGGAACGGAGTGGGACCCGTTTCACATGACACCGCTCCTCAGCCGTTTCTTCGCAACGAAATGGGCCCCATCCCTCAAGACTCCCCTTCTCCGCCGTGCGCTCAATGCAGCGTTCCGTTCGGGAACGGAAGAGAACGCAAGGCTCCTCGCTCTCCTCGCCCCACTTCATGCGGAAAAGGACGAGGAGGCCGCCATCGCGGCGCTCGAGCTCCTCGCTCGCTGGGCGGATCCTCCTCGGATCGACTACGTGCTGGGTGACTACGTCGAGCTCCAGCCCCGCGAAGCTCCCTACCTGGCGGAGCTCGCGCAGGAGCTCGGCGGCCACGTCGTCCAGGGGCAGGTCTTGAATGTAGAGGGGCCAGAGTGGGGACTGGTCCCGCGCCTCGTGTCGGACGAATTCCTCTTGGCCTGGGTGGCCTTCGCTCGAAGCGCCGGCTCCATCCAGAGCGCCGACCATCTCGCGACGATCGTTCACGACGGGGCACGGTCCGGTGAGCTGCGTGCCGAGGCCCTCGAGACCTACGAGCACGTCGGCGCGCCGGACCTGCGCGCGCTCGTCGACGTCTCGCTCGCCGATCCCGACGCCGAGCTCCGCGCCGCGGCCCTCGGCATTCTCGAACGACTCTCCCCCGCCGAGGCGCTGGCGCTCCTCCCCGACGTGCTCGCGACCGGCGAGCGGGCCGAGATGCGTGCCGCCTACCGCATCCTCTCGCGCGCCGGCGGCGACTACGCGGAGTCGCTGCTCGCGGCGGACCTCGAACGACTCGCGGACGGGATCTTCCCCGACGAGGTGCAGCTGGACATGGTGCTCGCCGTCGAGGCGAGCGAGAACCCGCGGCTCGTCGCGCGGCTCGGCAACCTGCGGGCTCCGCGCATGGCCGCCGACGACCAGCTCTCGCCCTGGATGGACGGGCTCTTCGGCGGGAACGCGGAGCGCGGCGCAGCCATCTTCGAGCGCGCGGACCTCTCCTGCGTGCGCTGCCACACGGCAAACGCCACGTCCGAGGACCCCGCGCCGCGGATCGGGCCCGATCTCGCCGGAATCGGCGTGAGGTCGACCCGTCTCACGCTCCTCGAATCGATCGCCATGCCCAACCGCCGGATCCCGCCCGGCTGGGCCGGCGAGGTGCTCTTTCTCGTCGACGGGAGCACGGTCGCCGGCCGCGTCGTCTCCGAGGAGGGAGGCGCCCTCTCGGTCCTCGAGAGCGACGGCGCCCTGCGCGAGGTGCCCCTGGACGAGATCGACGAACGCCGCCCCGACCTCTCCGCCATGCCCACGGGCTTGACCCGGACCCTCTCCCGTGAGGACATGCGAGACCTCCTCGAATACCTCGCCTCCTTATGAAGAGCCTCCCCGCCAACAAGACCCCAGAGCCCCTCCCCACCCGGCGCGGCGTCCTCGGCGCAGGGGCGTCGCTGCTCGGAGCCTCGACGCTCGGTGCATCGGCGCCCGCGTTCGACGAGACCCGGCCCGGTCGCACGAAACACACGCGCTTCGCCGTCAACGTCGAGATGTGGTGGACCGAGCTCCCGTTCCTCGACCGCGTGCGCAAGGCGGCCGAGCTCGGCTTCCCGGCGATCGAGCTCTGGCCCGCGAAGGGCAAGGACATCGCGGCACTGGCCGAGCTCACCGCCGAGCTCGAAATCGACGTCGCCCAGTTCACGGCCTGGGGCTTCGAGCGGCGGCTCAACGACCCGGCGAACCACGGCGCGTTCGAGGAGGCGATCGGCAAGGCCTGCGAGGTCGCGCGGACGCTCGGCGCGAAGCGCGCCACCGTCGTCGCCGGTGACGACCGCTCGGGCATCCCGAAGAAGCGCCTGCACGAGCAGGTGATCGAGGGCCTCAGGCGCGTCGCAACGACCGCCGCGACGAACGACGTGACGCTCATCCTCGAGCCGATGAACGTCCGCGTCGATCATCCGGGCCACTGCCTGTACGGGAGCGAGGACGCCATCGCCATTTGCCGCGAGGTGGCGTCGACGCACGTCAAGATCAACTGGGACCTCTACCACATGCAGATCTCGGAGGGCGACCTCTGCGGTCACCTGGCGGACGGGTTCGATCAGATCGGCTACGTGCAGCTCGCCGACCACCCGGGGCGCAACGAGCCAGGTACCGGCGAGATCCACTATCCGCGTGTCCTGAAGAAGCTCGCGGAACTGGGTTACGAGGGCTACGTCGGCCTCGAGTGCCGACCGCGCGTGAGCGAGCTCGATGCGGCCCGCGCCGTCGCGCGCGCGGACGCCTGGTAGGCGCTCCAACGGGTAGGATCCGGGGATGGGCCGCCCGGCAAGCAAGTCTCACCCGTTCCTGACGAAGCTCCGCAAGCTCGCGGCCTCGTTTCCCGAGACGGCCGAGCTCGAGACCTGGGGCCACCCCACCTTCCGCGTGCGCGAGAAGATCTTCGCGAGCTTCGGTGATCACGACGGGCGGCCGACGATCGGCTGCAAGCAGAGCCACGCCGACCAGGCGATCCTGGTCGAGGACGAACGCTTCTTCGTCGCGCCCTACGTCGGCAAGCACGGCTGGATCGGAATGTACATCGACGAGGTCGAGTGGCCGATGGTCGCCGAGCTGGTCGAGACGAGCTACCGGATGATCGCGCCCAAGACGCTCGTCAAGCAGCTCGACGCGGACTGAGTGCTCACGGATGAAGCCGCTCGGCCAGCGTGAAGCCGAGTGCTGACTGACCGCCGGCCGCAGCCGCCGAGGCCGAGCGTCCGCCCGCGCACGACGCCAGGGCGATCGGCGCGAAGAGTCTCACGCCTCCTCTCCGACGAAGGAGCCGTCCGGAGCCAGGATGAAGCTCGCGGTGAGCGGGACGAACGCGCGCAGCCCGCCGTCGTCGATCGCCGCCATGACGCGCACGTCGCCTCCGGGCCGCGCGTCCCAGAAGACCTGGACCTGGACCTGGTATCGCTCTCCCGAGGCGCCGGCCACGACGCGCGTCTCGAGCTCGACGTCGACGAGTGCCGCGAGCTCCGCGTAGGGCCGGCTCCGCCAGCCGGCGAGCTCACAGTCGAGCAACGCGCGTGCCTCTCGTTCGTCCACGGCGCAATTCTGCGGCCGCAGTCGGGCGGAGTCCAGGTCGTCTCAATCCGGCCCGGCGAGGGCCCAGGTGATCCCGCCCAGCACGTGCTCGAGGAAGCGCGCGTCCTCCCACACCTCCGGGCGGTGACCGAGCGCGGTGTAGAACACGCGGCCCGCCCCGAAGTCCCGGCACCACGCGAGCGGATGCGGCCGATCGGGGTCCCCGCGCTCGATCTCGACCGAGTCCGGGTCGAGCTCCAGCAGGACGCGCGGGACTTCGCTCTGCGAGTCGAGCTCGTAGATCTCGTCGTGGATCCGGAACGACGCCGGGAGGTGTGAGGTCGCCGGGTGCTCGCCCGCGACGAGCACGCGCACCTCCTGCTGCCACGGATGGCGCTCGAAGCGTCCTCCGAGCATCCCGACGAAGGCTTCGCTCTCGCGGTACGTGTCGCTCGCCGAGTGGACCCCGATCAGCGCGCCGCCGTCCCGCACCCAGGCGACGAGCCGGTCGGGATCGAGTGCCAGGTCGCCCGTCGTGTACAGGACGAGCGCGTCGATGAGATCGAGCTCGCGCTCCACCCAGGCCGAGTCCTGCACGAGGACGAGCTCGAACCGCGAGCGAGCCGCGTCGGCGAGCGCCCGCTCGGCGTGCGAGAGCTCGTCCGGTCGCTCTCGCGCGACGACCTCGTGGCGGAAGCCCGCGGACTCGGTCAGGAACACGACGCGCGCGCGACGCGGCCCACCGCAGGCGAGGACGAGGAGCGCGATCGTCGCGAGAACGAAGCCCGGCACCGTGGACACGACTCCGTTCTACCCGGGACGCGGGTATCCTGTCGCCCCGCTCGGAGGAGCCATGCCCCGTCCCGTCAGCCTCTTCACCGGCCAGTGGGCCGATTTGCCGCTGGAGACCCTGTGCGCCAGGGCAAAGGCGTTCGGCTACGACGCGCTCGAGCTCGCCTGCTGGGGCGACCACTTCGACGTCGCCCAAGCGCTCGCCGAGGCGGACTACTGCGAGAAGAGGTGGGAGCTCCTCGCCGACCACGGCCTCGCCTCCTTCGCGATCTCGAACCACCTCGTGGGTCAGGCGGTGTGCGACGCGGTGGACGAACGGCACGCGGGGATCCTGCCCGAGCGCGTCTGGGGCGACGGCGATCCCGAAGGCGTCCGTCGACGCGCGAGTGAGGAAATGATCGCGACGGGGCACGCGGCGCGGCGCTTCTTCGACTGCGGTCCGGACGACGTCCGCGCGGTTCTCGAGCGCACCGGGCGCACCGTCGTCGTCGGTTTCACGGGGAGCTCGATATGGGGCAGCGCCTACGCCTTCCCCCCGCTCCCGGAAGGAGCCATCGACGAGGGCTTCGCCGACTTCGCGCGCCGCTGGCGGCCGATCCTCGACTCCTACGCGAGCCAGGACGTGTACTTCGCCCTCGAGGTCCACCCGACCGAGATCGCGTTCGACATCGCGTCCACGCGCCGCGCGCTGGAGGCGGTCCGGAACCATGCGCACTTCGGCTTCAACTTCGACCCCTCCCACTTCGGCTACCAGGGCGTCGACTACCTGGCCTTCCTGCGCGAGTTCGGCGCCCGGGTCTACAACGTCCACGTCAAGGACGTGTGGTGGTCGGACTCGCCGGCGGAGGCCGGCGTCTTCGGCGGGCACACGGACTTCGGGGCCGACGGGCGCTTCTGGGACTTCCGCTCGCCCGGACGGGGCAGGATCGACTTCGAGGGCATCGTCCGACTCCTGAACCACGCCGGCTACGAGGGCCCGCTGTCGGTCGAGTGGGAGGACCCGATGATGGACCGCGAGCACGGCGCCGCGGAAGCCGCCGCCTTCGTGCGGCGACTCGACTTCCCGCGCTCGGACCGCGCCTTCGACTCCGCGTTCACCGATTAGTGTTCTGGTTCAGGAGTTCGCTTGCACAGGTCGCACCACTGGGGGTTCCTGGCAAGACGCGACGACGAGGCGTATTTTTCGATACTCGGAGGAGGAGCAACGCAGCCAGGGACCGCCAGGGGCGCGAGATGTGCGGACGAACTCCTGAATCAGGACACTAGCCCATGACGAACACGGGATCCGCCGTCCTGCCGCGCCTGTCCTTGATGATGTTCCTGCAGTACGCGGTGTGGGGCGCGTGGCTGCCGGTCGCCGCGCGCTACATGTCGGCGTCGACGGGCGAGGGCGGGCTCGGCTTCTCGCCGACCGAGATCGGCACGATCCTCGGGCTCGCCGGCTCGATCGGCGCCGTCGCTGCGCCCTTCATCGCGGGACAGCTCGCCGACCGCTACTTCTCGACCGAGCGCTTCCTGGCGTTCCTCCTGGTCGTCGGCGGGATCGTCAAGTGGGTCACCGCGACGCAGACGTCCTACACCGCCTGGCTCTGGCTCTCCATCGCCTACAGCCTCGTCTACATGCCGACGCTCGCGCTCTCGAACTCGCTCGCGTTCACGCATGTCGAGGACGAGGCGCGGCAGTTCCCGCTGGTGCGTGTCTGGGGGACGCTGGGCTGGATCGCGGCGAGCTGGGCGTTTCCGATGATCTGGCTCCAGACGGATCTCGAGGTCCAGCTCCTTCCGCCGTTCATCGTCGGGGCAGAGGTGGCGGACTCGACGGCGCGGCTCGCGGACTCGCTCGTCTTCTCGGGGATCCTCTCCTTCGGCTACGCCGTGTTCTGCCTCGCGCTCCCGCACACGCCGCCGAAGCGCGACGCCGTCGAACCCCTCGCCTTCCGCGCCGCGTTCCGGCTCCTGGCGAAGCCCTCCTTCGCCGTGCTGGTCGCCGCGAGCCTCGCGACGAGCGTCATCCACCAGATCTACTTCCTGCAGACGCCGATCTTCTTCTCGCACCTGGGGCTCGCCGACAGCCAGATCGGCCCGGTCATGACGCTGGGCCAGTTCAGCGAGATCTTCGTGATGGCTGCCCTGGGTTGGATGTTGAAGAACCTGGGCTTCCGCCCGGTCATCGCGATCGGAGCGGCGGCCTACTTCGTGCGCTACGCGATCTGGGGCTTCACGGACCTGCCGGTCGAGGTGCTCATCGGGAGCCAGGTCCTGCACGGCATCTGCTACGCGTGCTTCTTCGCCGGCGCGTTCATCTACGTCGACAAGATCGCCCCGGTCGACATCCGGCACTCCGCACAGACCGTCTTCGGCATCCTGATACTGGGCGGCGGCCCCGTGATCGGCGGCTGGCTGTTCGGGAAGCTCGGCGCGGCGTACACGCCCCCGGGCGCGACCGACCCCGACTTCGGCACTTTCTGGTGGATCCTGTCGGGCATCGGGCTGGCGACGACCGTGCTCTTCTGGATCCTCTTCCGCGACGAGACCCACAACGAGGTGACGCCGTGACGCCCCTTGCGATGCTCCTTCCGACCGCCCTCTTCCTGTCCGGACTCGGCACGTCCGACGTCGAACCGCGGGTCTTCCGCTCCGTCCTCGACGGGCGGCCGCGAATGGTGACGCTTCGGCTCCATCCCGAGATGTGGGTCGCCTGGGACGCGACGACCTGCTCGCTCGTGCGAGCCTGGAGGGGCGACGTGGACTGGGACGGAGCCGTGTACACGACGGTGCACGGACCGCAGCCGAGCTCGCGTGGGACCTCGTACCTCGAGCTCGACCGGCCCTACGCGTGGAGGCTCGAGGTCGGGGACCAGACCCTCGAGGGGAAGCCCCGCTTCACGGGCTACAGGGTCAGCCCGCTCGTCCGCCTCTACAGCCAGATCGACTTCGGCGGAGAGGTCATCGCGGTCGTCGAGACGATCCTCGTCGGGGACGACGGGGACCGGGTCCGGCTAGAGCGCGCGTTCCACAGCGTCAACCTCCCGGACGACGCGGTCCTGTCCGTGCGCGGTCTCGACGGTGACGAGGAGTGGACCGAGCTCCTCCCCTATCACCGACACCAGCTCTCGTTCGACGTTCCGGAGCTCGTGGCCGAGGGGGATGAGCCGCCGGAGGAACGGGAGGTCGCGGAGCTCCCGCGCGGCGTCGCGCCCGGCGAGCTCCACGTCCAGACGCTCGCGGACGGCTACGAGGAGTACGGGCCGCGCGAGCGCGGCGTGTCGATGCGCGTCTACGACGTCGACGTCGGGCTCTCCGACCTGCCGGAGCTGGTCGCAGGACAGACGCCCAACGTGAACGCGATCGTCCCGCGGGTCGAGCTCTTCGGTCCGTCCGGGTTCGGCGGCCTCGAGGAGACCTTCATCACGGTCCTCACGGGATTCGTCGAGAGCGTCGCCGGAACGCACACCTTCCGGCTCTCGAGCGACGACGGCTCCGAGCTCGTCATCGACGGCGAGCTCCTGATCGACAACGACGGACTGCACGGGCACGAGGGCGTCGAGGGCACGATCGAGCTCGAAGCGGGACTCCACGCGTTCCAGATCCGCCACTTCGAGAACGGCGGCTCGGAGTCCCTGCTGCTCGAGTGGCGCACGCCGGGCACCTACGACCTCGAGGTCGTCCCCGACATCGCCTACTCGTGCGTCGCCGGCGAGGTGCGCGTCACGTCTCCCGGCGAAAAGGAAGTGGAGCTCTCGTTCGGCGATCGCGGTCCCGGCGACGGATACCCGCTCGAGGACGTGCACCCGAGCTTCGACCTTGCGACCGTCCGCCCCGAGAGCTTCGAGCCGCGGGTCGGCGGAATGGACTGGCTCTCCGACGGCAGGCTCGTGATCTGCACGTGGGACCCGACCGGCTCCGTGTACGCGCTCGAGGGAGTGAGCGGCGACGACCCGGAAGCCGTGACCGTCACGCGCATTGCCTCGGGGCTCGCGGAGCCGCTCGGGCTGACCGTCGTCGACGATCGGATCTTCGTCCTGCAGAAGCAGGAGCTCACGGAGCTCATTGACACCGACGCGGACGGCCTGCCCGACTTCTATCGCTGCGTCTCGAGCGGCTGGGACGTCACGGCCAACTTTCACGAGTTCGCGTTCGGGCTCGTCTACAAGGACGAGCACTTCTACGCGAACCTCGCGATCGCGATCGATCCCGGCGGCGCGAGCAGCGCGGGCCAGGTCGCCGACCGCGGGACGACCATCCGCATCGATCCGATCACCGGGGCCTACGAGACGGTCGCGCGCGGCTTGCGGACACCGAACGGCATCGGCCTCGGGACGGCCGGCGAGATCTTCCTGACCGACAACCAGGGCGACTGGTTGCCGGTCTCGAAGCTGCTGCGCCTGGAGGAGGGCGCGTTCTACGGCCAGCGCGCAGTCCTCCTCGACGAGGCCGACGACCTCGAGGTCACCCCGCCCGTCGTCTGGCTCCCGCAGGGCGAGATCGGCAACAGTCCCAGCGAACCGACCCTGATTCCGCCCGGGAACGGGCCCTACAGCGGGCAGATGATCCACGGTGAGGTGACTCACGGCGGCGTCAAGCGCGTGTTCCTCGAGGAACACGCCGGAATCCTGCAGGGCGTCGTGTTCCGCTTCACCCAGGGGCTCGAGGCGGGCGTCAACCGGCTGACCTGGGGACCCGACGGCGCCCTCTACGTGGGTGGCATCGGTTCGACCGGGAACTGGGGACAGGAGGGGAAGCTCTCCTTCGGCCTTCAGCGGCTCGCGTACAACGAGACGACCACGTTCGAGATGCTCGCGGTGCGCGCTTTCGAGAACGGTTTCGAGGTCGAGCTGACGGAGGCGATCGACGAGGCCACCGGCTGGGACCCGCTCATGTGGCAGATCACGCAGTGGCGCTACGAACCGACGGCGCAGTACGGCGGCCCCAAGCTCGACGAGGAAGAGCTCTTCGTCCGGAGCTCCACTCCGAGCCACGACGGGAAGCGCATCTTCGTCGAGATCGTGGGCCTTCGACCGGACCGCGTGGTGCACCTCAGGATCGCGCAGCCGCTCGTGTCCGCTTCGGGTCGCCGGCTCTGGGCGACGGAGGCCTGGTACACCATGAACCGCGTCCCGCGCACTGTGTGCGATACGGCGGCTCCGCCGACGAACGCGAACGTCCTGACCGACGAGGAGCGCGAGGCGGGGTGGGAGCTCCTGTTCGACGGCGACACGCTGGAGCACTGGCGCGGATTCCGCCGCGAGGACGCACCGGAGGGCTGGAGCGTCGTCGACGGGACGATCTCACGCGCCGGGCCCGGCGGCGACCTGATCACGCGCGAGACCTACGAGGACTTCGAGCTCTCGCTCGAGTGGCGCATCTCGCGCGGCGGCAACAGCGGAATCTTCTTCCGCGTGACCGAGGACTACGGCGCGACCTGGCAGACCGGGCCCGAGATGCAGGTGCTCGACAACGGCATCCACAGGGACGGCGGGAGCTCGCTCACGTCGGCCGGGGCCAACTACGCCCTGCACGCTCCGGCGCGCGACGTGACGCGCCCCGTCGGCCAGTACAACCACGCCGTGATCAAGGTCTGGGACGACCACGTCGAACACTGGCTCAACGGTGAGAAGATCGTCGAGTACAAGCTCGCCAGTCCTCAGTGGGAGCGCCTGGTCGCGGAGAGCAAGTTCGTCCAGATGCCCAGCTACGGCCGCGCCGAGAGCGGACACCTGGCACTTCAGGACCACGGCGATCCGGTCTACTACCGGAACGTCAAGGTCCGGCGACTGTGATCCGCCCCGCTAGTACGGCGGCCGTGGCACATCTTCCCGCGCGCCACTGAGCGGCACGCTCATCACCGCGCGAAGTACAGCTCGATCGTGTTCCCGTCGGGATCGCGCTCGACGTCGGGGACGACGAAGCCGAGCTGGAGCGAGGGATGCACATCGAGCGCGTACTCCGGACAGGGGGTCTTGGAGCGCGTATCGCCTGCCCCTACCTGAGAACCAAGAGAGCTCTCGCCGCGCTCGTCCTCGCCCTGGCGGCAGGCGGATGTGTCGGCCCGATGAATGCCACCGTGCAGCTCAAGACCTGGACCGCGAGATCGAGGACCGGCTGGTCGGGGAGGCGCTGTACCTGGCGCTGCACTGTGATCCCGGTCTACTGCCTGTTCTTCGTCGCCGACATCCTGGTCTTCAACTCGATCGAGTTCTGGGGGCGGGAGAATCCCGTCGACCTCATCGTTCCGGGGCGCATCGAAGATGCGGAGGCGATGCAGCCGGCGCGCTAGGAGCCCCCTGTGAGAAGGCCGGTCTGCCCGAGTACTGGCGTACCTGAGCGGACCGGCCCTCCGGAATGTCGTCGGAGCCGATCGCACGGGCGATCCGGAGGCTCCGCGGCGGCTCACTTGATCTTGAGCAGAGACTTGTCGACGCAGAAGTCCGGGTGCTGCCCGAGCACACCCACGCTCGCCTGAAAGGCCCCGTCGCTGCGCATGACCCACACCTCCCAGGGGGCGGAGTATCCGGGTCGACGGCAATAGGTGATGAGCCTCCCGTCGGGCGACCATGCGGGGAAGGCCTCGAAGTCGGCGGTCGCGGTGAGCGGCCACTCCGCACTCCCGTTCGATCGGGCAACCCAGATGTCGAAGATCGCGCCCGTGAAACGAGCGAAGGCGATGCGTTTCGTGTCCGGAGACCAGTCGGGATGTCCGTCGAAGAAGCCCGCGGGGGGGAAGGTCACCTGAGTAAGCCCGGTTCCGTCGAGGCGCACCGTGTAGATGGCCGTGCCCACACCGGGCGTGCTCCCGGCAAAGGCGATCCGCTTTCCGTCGGGAGACACGCTGGGCGCGGACGCGGTCAGTGAGGCCGAGTTGCTGAAGACGCGAGCGTAGTTGGTGCCGTCCGGCGCGACGATGTCGATCCCGCCGCCGTTGATGTTGGAGAGGTAGGCAATGAACTTGCCCGTGGGCGACCAGTTGGGCTCCCGCTCGTTCTCGCCGAACGCAGCAGTGGATGTGACGTTGACGAGGCCGGTGCCGTCGCGGTTCATCACGTAGATGTCCGACTGCGGCCCGTTGAAGTAGAAGGCGATCTGCTTGCCGTCCGGGGAGCAAGTCGGCCAGAGCTGGTCGCCCGCCAGGTTCGTCAGGTTGACCTCGTTCGTCCCGTCCAGCTTCACGTTGTAGACCTCGAAGTCGCCGACGCCTGCCGATCGATCGAAGACGATCGAGTAGGGGGGAGTGAGCGGCGGCAAGATCTGGGCCTGGACGGCCGAGGATGCGCACAGGGCGAAGAGAGCGGTCCAGAGGCTACGTCGCATGGGGAGTTTCTCCTGATGGGGTACAGGCGCGCCGAGCCGGGGCGGCGATCACGCGGCCGTCCGTGCCGTGCGATACGGTCGCCCGGACACGACGCAACCGCCGAGCGCACTCCAAGGTGCGATCGGTACCTCCCCGACGGACCCGCAGGGCCACGCGCGGGAGACCGGAGGGTTCCCGTCGTTCGCGCGATCGTCTTGTGGATCTCCTGAATCCTCGAAGGCGTTCTCGTTGCGCACGGAACGACGAAAAATAATGCCGCCGCCTTCCCCGACCTCCTCTCGGTCCCCTACGGTCTGCCTTCATGACGCGCAGCGACTTGCCGGGACCTCTGGAGCTCCTCGCGCACTCGCGGTTCCTCGAGCGCCTGGCTGCGCACCTCACCGACGACCCGGAGGATGCAGCTGACACGGTCCAGGAGACCTGGCTCAAGGCGTTCGCGAACCCGGCACGGCACGGCGGAAACCTCCGTTCCTGGCTGCGCACCATCGCAAACAACAACGTCTATCGCAGCCTCGGTCGCAGGCGGAGTGTCACGGAGCTGGGTACCGAGATTCAGGACGCGGTGCAACCCGACCCGGGTGAGAGTGCGGCGGAGCAGCGCGAGATCCTCGTCCGTGTGAGAGGCGAGGTCGACCGCCTCCGTGAGCCCTATCGATCCGTGGTTCTCCTACGCTACTTCTCGGAGAAGTCGCCGGCCGAGATCGCGGAGCAACTCGGCCGCCCCGTGCACACGGTCAACAGCCAGCTCCACCGAAGCCTCCAGCTGCTCCGCGAGAGACTCGACGCCGTCCACGACGGAGATCGATCGGCCTGGAGCCTCGTCCTCGTGGCCTGGCTCGCCGAACGTCGGCACGGGCGGGCCCAGGGAGACACGGCCACCGTGGGCGGCTGGGGCCTGGCCCTTGCGCTGGGAGTCGCAGTGACGGGCGTGGCGATCCTCTGGCTGGCCGTGCACGAGCGCGGCGGCGTTCCCGCCCAGACGGTGACGGCGGCCGATCGCCCGGAGCGCGAGAGCATTCGCGGAGACACGCCGCCCGAGCTTCGAGCGACCCGCGAACCCGTGGCTTCCCCGGAACCACCGACGGACTCGGAGCGGGGAGCTCCGCCGGAGCCCGTCGGGTCGGTGGAGGTCCTCGTCGTCGACGGGAACGAGCGGCCCATCGCGAACGCGGCCGTGCTGGCACTCACCACGCAGCACGACCCCATCGAGGGACGCGAGCCCCGCAGTCCCGACGCCCAGTACGTCCCCGGCGAGCGGCTCCTGACCGGGGCGGACGGACGCGTGACCTTCCCCGTGCACGACGCGAACAGGATCTCGCCGGCACAGCTCCAGCCCGGCCGGGAGTACGTCGGTTTCAGCGTGACGCGCGACGGCTACGTGGCACCGGATCTCCACTGCCTGCCCTTTCCCGAGGCGGAGCGGCGGCAGCTCCGGGTCGTTCTCACGGGCCCTGCCGTGGCCGCTCGCGTCCTGGTCCGCAACGATGCCGGGGAGCCGGTCGTCGGCGATGTCTCGATCTGGTCCGCGCCGACGAGTTCCCACCTGAGCGACGCGGGCCCGGACGGAGTACGGCTCCTCGCCTATCCACCCAGGGAGATGACCGACCTGGACGGTGTGTTCACGCACACCCGGCTCGCCCAGGGTCGGCACCGACTGCGCGTCGATGCTCCGGGGTTCGTGCGCTACCAGGACTGGATCGAGCTGGGGCCCGGTTCCAGTCCGACGGAGCGCGTCGTCGTTCTCGATCGCGGCTACTCGGTGACGGGCGGCCTGAGCGCGGCGGACGGCGCGCCCGTGGCCGGGGCCGTCGTCTGGGCGGAGATCGGCGTCGCCAACCTGAGCACCCGTCCGCGCACGACGGTGGACGAGCACGGCGCGTTCCGGCTCGAGGGCATCCCCGAGGGCGACGCGTGGCTCTTCGCGCGCCACGAGAGCCGCCCGTCCTGGATCGCGGCGATGCCCATGAGGTTCTCGCAGGCGGATCCGGAGCCGGTCTGGTTCCCGCTGCTCGAGCCCAGGCCGGGAGTGCGGATCCTGCTTCGGACGGAGGACGGCCGGCCCGCGCTCGGGCGAACGCTGCACCTGCGCACCCCTCCCGGTTCGGAGGCCCCGCCCTGGTTCCGGGTGGTCGACGCCGATGAGCGCGGCGAGGTCCGGGTGTTCGACTGTCCGGACACGACACTGACCGCGGAGGCGTTCCTCTCGAAGGACGACCTCTACCGCGGCTCGATGCCCGACGCCAGCTTGCGCGACGTGCTGCCCAGGCACGAGGAGTACGTCATCACGATCCCCACGACTGCACCGCGCGGAACGGTGTCGGGACGCCTCGTCGACGATCGGGGCGCCACGCTCGCCGGCGCGAAGCTGTTCCTGCGGGGGCGGGGCCGGAGCCTGTTCCAGGAGATCGCCGGCACCGATGATCTGGGGGAGTTCTCGTCGGCGGAGCTCTCGGAAGGCGGCGACCTGATCGCGTGCATCCCAGGGATGGGGACGGCCTTGCTCGGCGAGCTCGACTTGCGGGACGGGGGCGACGTTCGTGTCGAACGGGCTCTCGGGCCCACGACGCAGGTCGACGTGTACTGGACCTGGACCGGGAGCCCGGGCGACTTCACCCACGAGCTCGTCAGCAAGCGGCCAGTCGGGAAGGTGACTCTCAGCTGGTCCGTGCTGCGCGGGGAAGAGCTCCCGCCCTCGCGCTTGCAGTTGTTGCCCGGCTCCTACCACCTGCTCGTCCGCGAGAGGGGCGTCGTCGTCGACGAGCGTCCCTTCGTCGTCTCGAGCGGTTCCCGGTGTTCGGTGAGCACGGGACCGGGGCTCTAGGACAGCGCCACGTCGAGGAGCGCACGCGGGGCGGCCTGGATCGACGGACGGGCGAGGCTTCGTGTCTAATCTCGCCATGCTCCGAGTCCTCGCCGCTGCCGTCGCACTCTCCTGTGCGCTCCCCGGGCCCCCGGCCCAGGACCCCGCGCCGCTCACGCTCGAGGAGATCATGGCGCACCCCGACTGGATCGGTCGGGAACCGAAACGGGCGTACTGGGCGGACGATTCGCGCGCCGTCTACTACTCGCGCAAGCGCGAAGGCGAAGAGGAGAGCGACCTCTTCCGCCTGGACCTCGAGTCGGGCGAGGCCCAGCGGCTCTCGGACGCGGAGCGCAGCCGAGCCGACGCGCGGGGTGGCGACTTCGATCGCGCGCGCACGCGCAAGGTCTGGTCGCGGAACGGCGACCTGTTCCTGAAGGACCTCGCGACGGGAAGCGTGACCCAGCTCACGCGGACCGATCAGGACGAGTCCGCGCCCGCGTTTCTGGCGGACGGTGCGCGAGTTCGCTTCCGGCGCGGCGGCGCCACGTTCGTCCGCGAGCTCGAGACCGGGCTCGAGACGGAGCCCGCCGTGCTGCGCTTCAGCGACGACCCGCTGGAGGAAGACGAGGAGAACGAGGACGACGAGGAGTACCTGGAAGAGCAGCAGGAGCGCTTGATCCAGACCGTGCGGACCAAGGAGGAGCGCGCCGAGCGCGCCCGACGCCGCGAGCGCGAGCGGCTCGTTGCGGATCCGACACGCGTCCGGCCCTGGTATCTCGGCGACGGGATGGAATCCGCCGGCGCGAATCTCTCGCCGGACGGCCGGTGGCTCCTGGTGCGCATCCAGGAGGAGTCGAAGGACAAGGGGAAGCGCGACCTCATGCCCGAGTTCGTAACCGACTCGTCGTGGGTCGAGACGCGCGAGGTCCGAGCTCACGTCGGTCAGTCCGACCCGCGCGCCGTCGAGCTCGTCCTGCTCGACCTCGAGATGCGCGAACGCTTCGACCTCGACCTCTCGGTCTTGCCGGGCATCGCGGACGACCCGCTCGCATGGCTCGGACAGGAAGAAGAGCCCGACGACGACGCGCCGGACCCGCGCGAGCTCTCGGTCTGGACGACGCGCTGGGCTCCGGACTCCGCCACGGTCGCGTTCCTCGCGCGTAGCATCGACAACAAGGACCGCTGGATCGCGCGCGTCGACCTCGACACGAAGGCCGTCGTCCCGATCCATCACCTGCACGACGAGGCGTGGATCTGCTACCGCTTCAACGAGCTCGACTGGCTGCGCGATGCGAGCGGGATCTGGTTCACCAGCGAGGAGACCGGCTACTCGCAGCTCTACTTCTGGAACGCGGCGGAAGACCGCGTGCGGCCGCTGACCGAGGGCGAGTTCGAGATCGACCGGGTCGAGGCGAACCCCGCGGGGGACGCGCTCTACTTCCGCGCGAACGCGACGCACCCCGGCGTGCACGAGATCTGGCGGCTCTCGGTTCCGGACGGTCCGCTCGAGCAGGTCACCGATCTCGGGGGACGGACGTCGGGGAGCCTCTCACCGGACGGCAAGAAGCTCCTGCTCACCCACTCCCGACCCCTCGCGCCCCCCGAGCTCTACGTCCAGGACGCGCGACCGGGCGCGCCCGCCCGGCGGATCACGCAGACGGTCACGGATGCGTTCCTGGCTCGACCGTGGGTCGAGCCTCGCCTGGTCGAGATTCCGTCACGGACCGGCGCGACGATCCACGCGCGGCTCTTCCTCCCGGAAACCCCCGCGACCTCCCCGCGGCCCGCGGTCGCGTTCGTGCACGGTGCCGGCTACCTGCAGAACGCGCACGCCGGGTGGTCGGGCTACTTCCGCGAGTTCATGTTCCATTCGCTGCTAGTGGCTGAGGGCTACGTCGTCATCGACGTCGACTACCGCGCGTCGGCGGGCTACGGGCGCGACTGGCGCACAGCGATCTACCGCGGGATGGGTCCGCCCGAGCTCGAGGACTACGAGGACTGCGTCCTCTGGCTCGCCGAGAACCACGCGGTCGATCCCGGGCGGGTCGGCGTCTACGGCGGGAGCTACGGCGGCTTCCTTGCGTTGATGGGGCTCTTCACGAAGCCGGACCTCTTCGCCTGCGGCGCCGCGCTGCGTCCGGTGACGGACTGGGCGCACTACAGCCACGGCTACACGTCCAACATCCTGAACACGCCCGAGCTCGACCCCGAGGCCTTCGAGGCGAGCTCCCCCATCGAGTTCGCGGAAGGCCTCGAGAAGCCGCTCCTCATCTGTCACGGCATGCTCGACGACAACGTGCTCGTGAAGGACTCGATCCGTCTCGCGCAACGCCTGATCGAGCTCGAGAAGGAGGACTGGGAGCTCGCCCTCTATCCGGTCGAGCCGCACGGCTTCCGCGAGCCTTCGAGTTGGCTCGACGAGTACCGCCGGGTCTTCGCGCTGTTCGAGGAGCACCTGGCGCACTAGACGCCGAGCGCCTCGCGGGCGAAGGACTCGCGGATCGTGGGCCGGGGCGGCGGTGCGGTCCAGAGGGGGAGCCGGCTCCCGAGTCGGTGCGAGAGGACCCTCGCGCGGAAGTAGGCCTCGTGCTCCCACTCCACCTCGGCCATCTCGAGCAGGCAGTCGACCCACTCCCCGCGGCCGCACGCGAGCGCGTGGCGCGCGGCCGCCTCGTACTCGCGCACGTTCCTGCTCTCGAGCTTGCCGGCTCCGTACATCGGGGCGAGCCAGCCCGAGACGCGGCACAGGGCACCGAGCGTTCGCCCGATCAGCGTGGCCTTGAGCTCCCGCGCGCGAGACGGCGCCGCGCCGAGCGCGTCGAGCATCTCCCCCACGAGGCACCGGTGGTGCCACTCCTCCTCCTCGATCTCGAAGATGCGCGCGCGCTCCTCGGGATCGGACACCGAGCGCGCGTGACCGCGATAGGCGTAGCCGGCGGCGCGCTCGCCCGAGTAGGCGAGGCGCAGGATCGCGATCAGGTCGTCCCGCGCGGAGTCGCGCTTCACCAGGGGAGCTCGCGCCCGTCGGCGTGCCAGAACGTGCCGCTCGCCTCCGGGCCGAGCGCATCGATCCGCTCCAGGAGCCCCGTCGCGGACTCCTCCACCGAGACGCCGTGCCCGCCGGTCATCTCGGTCGCGACCATGCCCGGGTGCAGGATCAGGACCGTCACGCCGCGCCGCGCGAGGTCCTTCGCGAGACTGACCCCGGCGGCGTTCAGCGCCGCCTTCGACATGCGATAGCCGTAGTAGCCACCCGAGCCGTTGTCCGAGATCGAGCCCATCAGGCTCGTGATCAGCGCGACCTTGGCGCCGTCGCCGAGATTCCTCTCGAGCGCGCGCGTGACGCGCAGGGGCCCGAGCGAGTTCACCTCGAACTGCCGCCGGATGCGGGCGAGGTCGAGGTCGTCGAGCCCCTCGCGCGTCAGGATTCCGGCGTTGTTCACCAGGAGGTCGAGCTCGGTCCCCTCGAGCTCGCGCGCGAGCCGCGCGACGGAGTCGTCGTCCGCGACGTCGACTCCCTGGAGGACGGGCACGCCGAGCGCGTCCAGCTCCGGCGTGCTCTTCCTGCATGCGGCGACCACCTCGTCGCCGCGCGCGGCCAGCTGGCGGCAGCGCTCCAGTCCGCTACCGCGGTTGGCACCGGTCACGAGTACGCGGCTCATGGTGAGGACTCTCTCGGGTTCACGTTGCGGGAGGGAATGACGCGAGAGATTAGCAAGTCAGCTCCGCCGCCGACGAGGAGATGGATCCGCGGCGCGGCTCATGGCGAGCGGTAGGGAGCGTGCTGATAGTACTTCGGGCGCGAGTCGAGCCGAACGTGGAGCCAGAAGACGCCGAGCCCCGCGGTCGAGAGCCACAACGGCTCGTCCCCGAGCTCGTCGTGAACCGCCTCACCGATCGCACGCCACAGAGCGTCCGACTGCTCCGGGGGAGCGTGCCGCGCGAAGGCGGCGAGGTGCGGGTAGTCTGCGCCGCTCTCGAGCCGACGTGGCGCCACGAGCACGGCGTCGCCCCCGAGGTTAGGGAACGTCGCGACGTCCGCGCCCCGGAAGTGCTCCTCGAAGGCCTCCGGCTCGGGAGCCGCACCGTCGAGCGCGGGTCCGTCGATCGCCACGAACTCGAAGGGGCGCTCCAGCGTCGCGCGCGTGACGGGCGGCGTCTCCCAGAAGTACGCGTCGTGGGGAACGTCGGCCAGGACGGTGGAGAAGAACGCGCGGAAGCTTGCGTCCGAGCGCCACCGATCGACGACGTCGCCGAAAGCCAGGTTCTCGCCCTGGAGCTCGAGCGCGTAGCGCAGAACGCCCGGGCCGAGAGTGCTCGACGTCGCCCGCAAGGCACTCACTCCGCCGGACGCTCCACCACGAGGACGCGACCCTTCGCGCCGACCGCCGTCGTCCCCGACTCCGTCCGCATGCGACCGTACAGATCGACGATGTGCGTGCCGTGCCGTGAGGTCTCGCGGACAGCGGCGACGAGCCACTCCAGCTCCACGCGTTCGCCGGCCTTCACGGCGGACCGGAAACGGAAGGTGAACTCGAGCCCCACCATCTCCGCTCCGCGCGAGAAGTGCGAGGCGCAGAGCCCCATCAGGAGCGAGCTCGTCTGCGGTCCGCTGGCGATGAGTCCCCCGTAGCGGCTGGCCCTTGCGCGCCGGAGGTCGTGGTGCAGCGGGTTCTCGTCGCCGCTCCGGCTGGCGAACTCCGCGACGTCGGCCTCGGTGAGGGTCACACTGCGGGAGAACCTGTCGTGCGGTCGAGCGACCATCGGAGCGCTACTCGACGACCTCGACGCCCTTCCAGAAGGCGAAGCGGCCCGCGAGCTCCTGCGCGGCGGACTTGGGGTCGGGATAGAACCAGGCCGCGTCCCGGTTGACCGCCTCGCCCACGACGACGTGCTTGTAGCTGGCGACGCCCTTCCAGCCGCAGGTCGTGTGCGTCTCGCTGTCCTGGAAGCACTCCGCGCGGAGCGCATCGGCGGGGAAGTAGTGGTTCCCGTCGACGACGACCGTGTCGTCGCTCTCGGCAATCACCTCGTCGGACCAGATCGCTCGCATTGGAGACATCCTCAGGCCTCGAGTATGCCCGTGAGCCGGCGCCGCGTCGAACGTCAGGCGCTCGCCTCGCCGACGATCCGATCGAGCAGGTTCCGATCGAGGACGAGGGCGTCCTTGTCCCCGCGCGAGAGCGACTTGATGCGCCGCTCGACCTTGAGCGCGTGGCCCCGTTCACCGACCTCGTGCGACAGGACCAGCTCGAGCGGCCCGCGCCCGCGCAAGTACTTCGCGCCGCGCCCCTCCCCGTGCTCGACGAAACGCCGCTCGACGTCAGTCGCGATCCCGGTGTACAGCGTCCCGGCGCTGCAGCGCACGAGGTAGACGTGCCAGCGCTCGCGCGGATTGTCGGCGTTCTCGGGTTGCATGGACGATAGGCTCGGTTATCGCCATGGAACCTAGCATCCGGCGAACGGGCGTTCTCCTCCTGCTCCCGGTCCTCGTGGCGTGCGGGGCGCCGACGGCTTCGTCTTCCTCGAGGTGTTCGACGGCCTACCGCACCAGCACCTCGTCTTCTCTCGGCGCGACGGACGCTGGAGAGGCTCCATGGTCACCCACGTGAGAGTGCTCCTGCTCGGGGTCGCCTGCTGCACCTTGCTCGCCGGGTGCGGCGAGCGAGAGCGCCTGTGGTACGGGACGCGCTCCGACCGGGTCGAGGGTGCGTGGAACATGGCGCTCCTCGGCCGAAACCCGCACGGTGTCGAGGACTGCAACACTCCGCTCGAGACGCTCGAGATCCGGATGGATCGCTGGTTCACGTCGGAGGACTTTCGCGACCGAATGGCCCGGAACGAGCTCGGTGATCCACCCTCCGGCGCACGCACCGACTATCGCCCGTCGAAAGGACCCTGGAAGGACTGGACCTTCGACGTCCTGGCGACGGGGGAGGTCTCCGTGGATGGAAGCTCCGCGCGGGCATACCTCGCCGAAGACGTTCGGAGTTCCGATGGCTCCGACATCGGCGGAGTCGCCTGGCTGCTCCTCGAGGTCCAGCCGACCGAGGGACCGCTTGCCGAATGCGGTTGGGGGAACAGGTTGAGCCTCTTCCTCTACGCGGCACCGGGCAACGCGAGCGGGGACGACTCCTGGGAGACCGACCATCTCCTCGTCTCCTTCGGCGAAGAGCCCGGAGGGACAGAGCGCCCACACGAGTACGCGCGAGCGCGTCGGGACTGACTCTCGACCGACAAGCTCGGCTCAGCCCGCGTCGCTCGCCGGGGCGCGCAGGTTCGTCGAGCGGTCCGCGGGGATGCGGTAGCGGGTGAGGATCTTCTCGTGCACCGCGCGCGCCTCGTCGACGTCGAGCAGGATGCGGGCCTTGCTCGACATCGTGAGCTCGAGGGTCCCGGTCGCCCCGTCGATGCGTCGGGCGAAGTCCGCCATGTCGCGCGGGACCTCGCCGTCGATCTTGTCCACCCAGTCCCAGTAGAGCGGGCCGTAGCCGATCGTCAGGTCGCTGGCGAGGACCTGGGACAGGACGATGACCTCCCGGCGCTCCTCGGACCTGTGGCCGAGGTAATAGAGGGCGAGCAGCTCGCGCGGGGCGCGGTCGCGCCAGTCGTCCCACGTCCGCAGGAAGTCGCGCGTGAGCGGCTGGAAGACGAGGCCTCCGAAGACCAGGTAGGTCGGGATGACGCCGTAGCGGCTGCGAGGCACCAGGTCGGACGCGGGACGGAGCTCGAGCACCGTCTCGATCCGCTCGGCCTCGCGACGCAGCGTCACGGGGAGATCGTCGCCGACGAAGCGCTCGCCGAGCAGCACCTCGATGTGGGTGCGGATCCCGTTCTCCTGCACGGTCCCGTTGTTCGCGACCGTGACTCCGTCGATCCGGAGCAGCACGTCTCCGGGCTGGACCACTCCCCAGGCGGAGCCGCCGTACTCGACGTTGGTGACGAGCAACCCGCTCTCCCCCTCCTCCATCCGGAGGTGCTGGCGCAGGCGCGGGTTCTCGAGGTTCTGCACCGAGACGCCGAAGCCCGGGACCTCCAGCGGTCGTCCTTCCTCCACTCCTTCGAGGAAGCGGCGGATGAGCGTCGCGGGCACGGCCTCGCCGATGTTCTCGGCGTCATCGAGCCCCTGGAAGGCGATGCCGACGACCAGGCCTTCGTGGAAGACCGGGCCGCCGCTGTTGCCCTCGTTGATGGCCGCATCGACAGTGATCGCGAGCAAGTGCCGCTGCGAGTGCGTGTACTCCTGCACCTCGAGGCGCGAGACGACGCCCTCCGTGATCGAGACCTCCTCGCCGCCGATCGGGAACCCGACGACCGACACGCGATCGCGTCGCGCGGGGAGCTCGCCCAGCGCGGCGGGCTCGACGTCCTCGAAAGGCGCCGACACGCGCAGGAGCGCGAGGTCGGCGTCGTGGCACACGGCCTCCACCGTCGCGACGGTCTTCTCCGGGTCGAACACGGTCTGGACCTGGAGGAAAGTCGCGTCCGCGACCACGTGCGCGCCGGTCAAGACGCGGTCCGGGCCGAGCAAGACGCCCGAGCCGGTCGAGCTCGCCGGCGAGTTCGTCTGCCAGGGGGACTCGTAGTCCGGCTCCTGCGTGGTGGCGAAGATGCGGACGACCTGGGAGGGATCCATGCGGGAGGCTGTATCAAACGCCCGGAGGCCGCGTCCAGCTCAGCCCGTCCTCGAGTGGGATCTCAGGTGGGCCAGGGCCCGGTGATCGCCACCGTGACGCTCGAACCCTGGAGGTTGCAGAAGAGCGTCGACCCGTCGGGCGAGAAGCACGCTCCGGCGAGCTCCCTGGAGTTGCCCTGCTCGTCGACCCTCGCGTTGCGCGCCAGGGGATAGATGTCGCCCTTGCGCGTGACGCCCACGAGAAAGTTGTCGCCGCCGCCGTCCTCGCACAGGACCAGGTCTCCCCAGGGTGAGACGGTCAGGTTGTCGCACATG
This sequence comes from Planctomycetota bacterium, assembly GCA_029259655.1. Lineage (GTDB taxonomy): Bacteria > Planctomycetota > UBA1135 > UBA1135 > OFTM220. The sequence goes on along the minus strand of JAJDET010000026.1, from coordinate 6,174 downwards.
TCGATCATGCGTCGGTGCGGGGACTCGGCGAAGAGCGTGAGGGTCGCCCGGCTCTTGCGTTCGCCGCGCGTCCCCTCGTCGCGACTGGGCTCGTAGCGCCAGATCTGTCCGGCGCGCGCCGCCCCTCCGTCCGTCGCGGCGAAGAAGATCTCGCCGGCGCCGGCCCACATCCCCTCGCCGCGCGAGAAGCGCGCCGCACCGGCGAGGAAACCGCGGTAGCGCAGGTTCCCCTCTCGCGACTCCACGTCGTCGAGGTCGATCCAGCTGACCTCCATCGGTTCGCCCTCGGGAACCCGCGTGTAATCGTGCCGGTTGCGGGTGTCGAGGCTCGACGCGTCCCGGACCCGAAGCGCCTGGAGCTGGCCGCCCTGCGCCAGCTCGCCCGGTACGTCGGGCACGAACCGGTAGAGGAGGCTGTCGGGCTCGTCCTCGGTCATGTAGACGACGCCGGAGGGTTCGTCGACGGCGAAGGCCTCGTGGTTGAAGCGTCCCATCGCGGTCAGCGGAACCGGATCGACGGGACCGGTAGCGGAGGACGGGACCTCGAAGCACCAGCCGTGGTCTCGCTCGTGCTGCTGGTCGGCGAGCTTCGGGTATTCCTCGCAGGTCACCCACGACCCCCAGGGTGTGGGTCCGCCCGCGCAGTTGCGGGTCGTGCCCACGAGGGAGAGGAAGTGCCGCTCGAGCTCCTGCGTGCGCGTGTCGAACACGAGCGTCGTCGTCCCGCCCGCGCTCGGCGTCCTGCCGTACCCGCGGTCGAAGACCTTCGCCGGATCCACCTTCGAGAGGAGCGCGTTGTCGGGACCGAAGGGGCCCCCGTCGAGGATCAGCTCGTGGTTGCGGACGAGCACGGTCTTGCCGTCCTCTCCCGGAAACGCCGCCATCCCGTCGTGCGCCGCGGGGACGATCAGCCCGTCGTCCATCGTCTCGCCGTAGCGCGAGAACAACGTGTAGGAGAACCGGTCGGGGAGGTCGAGGACGCCCGACGGGTCGGGAAGCAGTCGCCCGAACTCTCCCGTGGCGCGGCGCAGCGCGCGGGCGGGTCGAGTGACGGCTCGTCTGAGCCCGACGGCCCCCGCTCCGAAGGCGGCGGCGCTCTTGAGGAAGAAACGACGCGATCGACTCATGTCCGGAAGCTCCTTGCGCCCCAGTCTAGCCGACGGCCGGAGAGACGCTCGGTTGCCGGCGGGTTCCGTTTCGGTTCAGCCGAGCCCGGGCTCGAACGGCTCGGTGGGCAGCGCGCGGCGCACGATCCTGCCGAACCCGTAGAGGAGCGCACCGACGGCGAGCGCGCCCAGAGCCACCTTCCGGACCTCCGACTCCACGCGCAGGTCCACGACGACGTGTCCGATGAACACGGCCCAGGCTCAGATGACGTAGGTCCACCAGGACGTGGCCCGCGCCTGCCAGATACGAAAGGCGGCGTAGAGCCCAAGGATCCCCAACGCTGCTCCGACGAGACCGGCCACGAAGTCGCCGTGTCTCTGGGAAGCGCCCATCCAGCCCAGGCTCAGGATCCCGACGATCAACGCGCAGCTCTGGTTGCCCGACATGCAAACCTCTCCTTGTCTCGTTCGCTCCCACGCGACTATCCTACTCTCCCGCGTCGGTCGCAATCTCCGCGATCGTCAGTCGGTCGAGTCGCGCAGGTACTCGAGCACGGGATCCCTGCCCGCGATCAGGTCCTCGCGCGTGAGCGGGATCCACCGGTTCGGCTCGAGCGACGCGACCGGGTCCAGCTCCGGATCCGGACGCAGCCACTTCTTGTAGGACATCGTGGCGGTGAACGCCGTCTCGGGGAGGGTGAGCGTGAGGACGTCGCCGTAGCAGGACGGCGCGTTGCCGGTCGGCTCGCCGAGGACCTCCCCCAGCGCGTTGTCGTGGAAGATAACGGCGAACCAGTTGCCGCTGCTGAAGGTGCCGGGGGAGGTGAGGACGAAGAGCTCGCCCGCGAAGGCCGGAAGGTCCTCCACCCGCGGGTTCACGCGCGGCGCGTTCCTGAGCTCGTGGTAGCCGTGGTCGAGACCGTCCGACCCGCGCTGCGCGACGGACTCCTCGGAGACGCGCACGTCCCCGGAGTAGCTCCGGTACTCGTCCACGTCGAGGTAGCGCAGGAACTCGTCCACGACCGACGAGTTGCCGCCGCCGTTCGCTCGAACGTCCACGGCGATCCGCTCGATTCCCTTCTCGTGCACGGCCTCGAAGAAGGCGCGCAGGCGAGAGCGGTAAGTCTCGTCGTTCCGGCAGGCGTCGAGCGTGAAGACGCCCAGGGAAGCCTCCTCGTCGATCGAGTACCGGACCCAGGCGAGGCGTTCCTCCGGTCGAGGAGGTGTCCCGAGCGGGAGCAGGACCTCGACCTCCTGCCCACCGCGTTCGACGACGATCGAGAGCCCCTCGTCGTCGAGCAGTTCGAGCGATCGCAGCAGGGCGGCGTCGGGCAACACGCGCTCCGCGACTCTCCGGACCCACAGCGGCGTCTCTGCGGGGACGATCTCGGACAGTGCGACGAGGAGCTCTTCTTCGGAGCGTCCGCCGATTCGAAGGACGCGATCCCCACGCAACAGGACGTCCGTGTTCGCGCGCACGACGATCCCGTCCTGCAGCCAGCGAACGGGGAGGTCGACGCCCTCGGCCGAGCTCTTGCGCGCGAGGCTCGTGTGGGCATCGCGCAGCGAGACCAGCACGCGGTTCAGGACGTGCCAGAGCTCCTCCCGGCTCAACGGCTCCGCGATCTCCGCACGGGCTCGCTCGACCGCCGCCCGGACGGCGCGTGGGAGGCCCTCGACCGCGGCCGGATGCACGTCCTGGATGCACGCGACGACGTACTCGAGATCCCGCTCCATCGCCGCGACCGAGACGGGACCCGTGACGACCCAGTCGCCCTGCGCGAGCGTCGAGCGACCGTCCGCCACGAGCCACTCGGTCGGGCCGTGGAAGACGTTGTTGATGCCCGAGATGTCCTCCGCACGGCGCGCGACGTAGACGACCGCGCGACGCTCCGGGTTTTCGGGGTTGCGCACGGCGCAGATGGCGCGCAGGTGCTCGCCCTCGTAGCGCTCCTCCTGGAGCGTCAGCCCGGCCCCGTCGAAGGCGAACGGCAGCGAGGCCGCGTGCGCGCGGAGCCACGCGTTCCCGTCGGGCGTTCCGTAGACGATCAGGTTGAAGCCGGAGAGCTCGCGGTCCAGGGCCTCCTCCCCGGTCAGGATCTCCGCGCCCCGGAAGAACTGGTCGCGGATGCCGCGCGCCTGGGCGCGGACGGCCGGATGATCCTCGATCACGACCGCGAGCGGGGAATACGCGAGGACCGAGTTGATGGAACCGGCGGGGATGAGCCGGTCCCCTGCGTGCGCGTCGAGAGAGGCGGCGAGCGCCGCCACGAGAACGAGTGAGGTCTTCATCGCGAACGTCGAGGCGGCGCTCATTTCACCACACGCGTGCCGCGGAGCGTCAACGGGCCCGCCGCCTTCACAGACTGCCCGGGGGATGGTCTGATGTGCGGCCCCGCCGCGTGCGGACGACATGACGCACCTCCAGAGAACCCCGCTCGAGCTCCCCCTCCTGACGGTCCTGGCGGTCCTCTCAGCGCTGGTCGTCGCCGCCGGATGCCGCGCCACGCCCGCACCGCCGCCGCTCGTGGCTCCGGCGATTCAGGTCGAGGTCCACCATTACATGGGGTCTCCCCTGTCCGGTCCGAGCTCCCACGAGCCGGTCGCGGAAGGCGCCTCCGCGTTGCTGGTCGGCTGCCGCGTCGTCTATCTCGAGTCGATGCCGCTCCGCGCAGAGCTCGAGCCCCTCGCCGCCCGCACGCGACTGATCGGGGCCGCGCGCGGAGGCCAACCGGTGCTCGCCTCGGCCGTGCTCGCCCGCGGCGCGCGAGTCGGCACCGGCGAGTCGGCGCGGGACATCCTGCGGCGGCTCGAGAGCGGTGAGCTCGGTCGATCCCTGGAGCTCGTGCGGGCCGACGGAGCGCTGCCGGTCGGAGTGACCGCCGCCTTCCGCGCGTCCGGTCGTGAGACGATCGAAGTCCCGGACCTGGGCAAGATCCTGAAGAAGCTCGAGCTCCACGTCTCGCACGAAGACGAGGGAGCGCCTTCCCTCGTACTGATCGTCGAGGACCTCGCGGCGCCGCGCGCCGCGAATGCACGGACCGACGAGGAGGACGCCCCCGTCCCCGAAGGCGAGATCCTTCATCGCGAGATGATCTGCCTCGAGGACCGCCCGGGTCCGACGCCGCTCGTCCTCTTCTTCCACTCCCCGTTCGGCGAGGCGACCGGGGCCTTCGCGGTCGTGATCGAGGTCCTCCCCGGCGAGGGACCACGCCACGAGGACGCGCTCGCGCTGTGTCTCGCCCAGCTCGATGCCGCCGCGGCCGAGGCGTCGGACACTCCGGCCGAGGACTGGGCTTCGCGGCACACGACGGCGAGCGCCCTGCGCGCGCTGGAAGTTCCGCGCCTCCGCCGCTCCGCGCTGTTCTTCCTGGCCACGAAGACCGGCGCGCCCCTCGCCGAGGACCTCGCGCTCGCGGGCGAAGAGGTCTTGCTCTCCGGGCTCGCGACCTCGATCCGCGAGGCGCTGGGAGATGCCTGGGGGGGCAGCAAGGCGGAGACAGGTTGGCTGCTCGAGCGCGAGGCGTACCTGCTCCTCTCACGGCTCCAGGTGTCGAACCCGCCGCTCCCACCGGAGCTCGCCGGGATCCTCCTGCGACACGCCGGCGCGGTGGGGCGCACTCCGGGGCTGGTCCAGGAGATCGTCGCGCACTCGGACGGGCTGGACGGGTTCGAGACCTGGCTCCTGCAAGAGAACCGCGTGTTCCTCGAGGACTCGAACCCCGGCGCGCGCGTCCGCGCGCTCGACTGGCTCGCGACGCGCGGCATCACGATCGACGGGTACGACCCGCTGGCCTCCCCGAGCGAGCGGCGCGAGGCGCTGGCCACCGCCATCGAAGCCGCGACGACCGAAGAGGAAGTGCCGTGACCTCGGAGCCGCGCCCGAAGAAGTGGCGGCGCCGGTTCGTCCGGACCGCGATCGTCCTGCTCGTGCTCGCGCTCGTGGTGCGCATCGCCGTCCCGCTCGCGTTGCCGTCGGCGCTGGCCTCGTGGGCCGAATCGAACGACCTCGTCGCGAAGTACGACGAGCTCGACCTCTCGGTGCTGACGGGTGACCTCGAGCTCTGGCACCTGTCGCTCTCTGCTCCCGACTCCGAGGGCGACGAGCGCGAGGCCCTGCACGTCGAATTCGCAGCCCTTCACCTCGACTTCTCGTCCCTCTTCACCGGCCGCCCGCGAATCGGGCGCGTCGAGATCGACGGACTGGACCTGTTCGTCGAGCGCGAGGCGGACGGGACCTTCTCGTCGCCGCTCGCCCGGGGCGGAGCGGGGAGCCCGAGCCGCGAGCCTCGCGAGCCCCTGAAGACGCGGGAGCCCGAAGCGGGATCCGACCCCGATCCCGACGCGGAATCGCCGACGCCGCTCGACCTCGAGCTCCCCTTCGAGCTGGCCGCACTGCGCGTGCAGGAAGTGCGCGTCGACCTGCTCGACCGCACGGTCTCTCCGGCTCTGCATCGGAGGTTCGAGGCCGGCCTGCGCGTGTCGGACGTCGGATCGCGCAGCCGACGCGCGCGCATCGAGCTGCGCGCGTCGGCGCCCGGAACGCTGGACGCGCTGCACCTGTCGGCCTCCGTCGGGGGGAGCTCGGAAGAGCTCGATGCTCGGCTCTCCGTCGAGCTCGCCGGACTCCATCCCGAAGAGCTCGAGTCCTTTCTGACTCCGTCCGGCATCACGCCGGTCGCGGACACGCTCGCGTTCGGCCTCGACGGAATCCTCCGCGTGAGGGCCGGAACGCCGAGAGCTCCCGCGACGCGCGTCTCCCTCGAGCTCTCGAACGTCGCGCTCTCCGCGGACGACGTGCCGGCGTTCACGATCGCCGAAGTCACGGCCACGGCGCTCCTCGGCGGCCCCGTGATCGAGGTGCCCGAGATCGCGCTGCGCGGGATCCGCGGCGACGCCGTGCGGCTCGCGGACGGCGCGCTCGCTGCCGCGGGCCTGGAGCTGCGCCCGGTCGCGACGACCGAGACGGAGCCCGGCCCCCCCCCCCCCCCCCCACAGGCCCCGACCCCCCCCGGCCCTACCCCCGCGGGACCCCCGCGCCCCCTCCTCCGCCCCCACCACCCCCACC